>SABF01000304.1 GCA_009929095.1 Erysipelotrichia bacterium | reverse complement strand
ATCTATCATCTGCTGTTGGTTGGATTTGGATCTGTTGATGCTTTTAATGCAGCAGCAAAAGCAAGCGGCATTGAACTGCTGGGTGAAAGCTGGAAACTTGTCCTGGTTCGTTTCAATGAAGATGAAGGTTCTGGAGAAATGGACCATTCTGAACCGTTTCGGAAAGCATTACCGGATGCATTGATTCTTGAAGTGCCTGAAAAAACAAGCTTGGTAGCCATAGTGCCTGAAAACAAAGAAGCCGAAGTAAATCATGTGTTTAAGACCATTTTTTCCGGTGAATCTGTTGTTATGATCAGTAAACCTTGTCATAACGTCAATGATATTGTCAAAGCATGGCAAACGCTATTACCGCAAATTGGCAAGAAGAGTGATGACAATACCAAACACTATGATCCATCAAGTGCAAGTGGTCTCCATGACGCATTGAATCTTGGCGATGCAGAGAAAGCACTGTTCTCTTTCAATATGTTCCTTGCAGAGTGCAGCAGTCAGGATAATCTGTGGCCTGCAACGTATGATGTACTTCATCTCTTCCACTCAAAGCTGAATGCACTCAAACGTTTTGATGAGGCTGAACAAATCAGGCAAATTGGTCTGAACATTATGCAGATGCCGGAATCGGAACGGGAGCAGATTTGTGCTCTTCTGCAACAATCGATGGAGCTTATGTACCAACAGCTTCTCAGGGAGGATGATTCGCAAGATGCTATGGTTCAACAGATTAATACATATTTGGAAAATCAATTTACAAATTCCGAATTGACAATCGGAATGGTGGCAGAGCGTTTTGCAATCTCCGGTTCCAATCTATCCCACTATTATAAAAGCAGAACTGGCACATCTGTTTCTGAGAAACTGCAGGAGATCCGGATAACCACTGCAGTAAAGCTATTAACCAATACTGATTTCAGCATTACTGCAATAGCTACACAATGTGGCTATGCTCAGCCTGCTACCTTTATGCGGGTATTCAAAAAGGTCATGGGTGTAACGCCATCTGAGTATCGTAACGGTCATGTGACTTCTGGTAATTGACGTTTTTTGAATCTTTCAAATATCATCAATCAAAAGCGTGAAAAATGCTGTGTTTTCGTCACTTTTCACGCTTTTTCATTGCTTCAAAAATGTCCTCTTGAGGCAAGTCTTGTAATATGATTTATTATAATCAACCAAATGATCCATGCTTGTTAATGAAGGAGGAGTCAACATAGAAGCAACCAAGTCCGTTCCCAAGAGGCAGTTATCAGGAAAAAAACGTGCGAACCTGTGGGATAGAATTCGCAGGAACTGGGTCCTGTATCTGTTCCTGGTCCCAACGCTCGTTTACCTGTTGATTTTCAACTACGCTCCGTTGACTGGTATTCAGATCGCCTTTAAAAAGTTTGTTGCGAGCAAAGGCATCTGGGGTAGCCAATGGGTAGGCATGAAGAACTTTGAGAAGTTCTTCGGCTCCTATATGTTTGGGGATGTGCTGGCGAATACGGTCATCCTGAGCGTATATCAGCTTGTTGCTTCTTTTGCATTCCCGATCATCCTGGCCATCCTGCTGAATTACAGCATTTCTCATCGGCTCAGCAAGGTAACCCAGATGGTCACTTATGCGCCCCATTTCATTTCCACTGTGGTTATGGTGGGTATGCTGAATGTTTTCCTTAGTGATTCCGGTATTGTCAATCAATTATTGGCTAAGGCCGGATTGGGAACCGCGCATTTTCTCTCTGAATCAGGCGCATTCAGACATATCTATGTCTGGTCCCACATTTGGCAGCGTACCGGCTATAACTCAGTCATCTATATCGCTGCACTGGCAGGTGTTAGTCCCGAACTGCATGAAGCTGCGATCGTTGATGGTGCGAACAAGCTGGAACGAATCTGGCACATTGACATTCCTTCGATCCTGCCTACTGCAATCATCCTTCTGATCATGGATACCGGTAACATTCTGTCTCTGGGCTTTGAAAAGGTTTACCTGATGCAGAATGACCTGAACCTGGGTGTGTCGGAAATCATTTCTACCTATGTATATAAGGTAGGCTTGATCAACGCTCAGTACAGCTATTCCACGGCTATCGGCCTGTTCAACAATGTGGTCAATCTGATCATTCTCTTGTCGGTCAACAAGCTGGCCAATAAGCTGTCCGGCACCAGTCTGCTGTAAGG
>SABF01000303.1 GCA_009929095.1 Erysipelotrichia bacterium | reverse complement strand
GTATTGCATGCAGATGCAGCTTGGTGTGCAGAAGACCAGTCACAATTCCAGCCAGTACTCCGCCTATCAGACCGGCTGCCAGACCGAGGAATGGATGCCCTGCCTCAGTGCAAACTGAGGCAAAGGCAATCCCGGTTACAAAGCTGCCGTCCACTGTCAGATCAGGCAGATCAAGGATCCGAAAGGCAATAAACAGCCCCAGAGACATGATTGCAAATATGAGTCCCAGCTCTATACTGCCAACTGCTGTTGAAAATGCCATATTGCTTCAATCCTTTCTGATTCAGTCACCCACAATGACCAGTTTAGAATCGTTCTTAATTGAGTCCGGAAGTTCTGCTCCCAGTGCATCCATCGATGCCTTATTTACATAGATATAGAGATCGGTGTTGAATACTTTAACAGGAATGTCCGAGACTGCAGTGCCCTTAAGCACTTTATCCACGATATTGGCATTTTCCTTGCCAAGATCGGTATAGTCAATTCCCACCGTTGCGAATCCGCCATCCTTAACCATGGAATCTGCTCCCGGGAATACCGGAATCTTTGCGGCATTGGCGATGTTGGCAAGAACAGGCATGGATTCTGCAACAGTATTATCATTTCCCAAAACAATCGCATCTACTTTGGAGCACAGGGCACTGGAAGCTGTCTGCAGTTCATTGCCGGAAGTGATTCCCTGGGTTTCCAGGGAAAGTCCCTTTTCTTTGCAGTATGCCTGAACCAGTGCCAGGTTAGCGACAGAATTATCTTCACCCGGGTTGTAAAGATAGCCGAATGTTTTGATATCCGGATAGATTTCCAATGCCAGATCCATAATCTTATTGATTGCGACTGCATCAGAAGTACCGGTTATATTGGCTGAAGTATCTGTCAGAGAAGTCACCAGACCGGCTGCGACAGGATCGGTCACTGCAGAGAAGATCAGCGGTGTGCCTTTTTGTGCCAAATCGACAGCTGCCTGAGCAGCCGGAGTCGTAATCGCGACAACGATGTCATCTTTACTGCCTTCCATCGTCTGAACAATGGTTGTCAGATTGTTCATGTCTCCCTGAGCATTCTGATAGTCAATCGTGCAGTTGACCCCGTCTTCATATCCCAGTGCAGTCAGCTGATCCAGGAATGAATCACGGATTTCATTCAGTGAAGTGTGTTCCATCAGCTGAATCAGACCGATTCGCGGATTAGACGCAGAAACTGAAGCAGAAGAAGCGGCGGTGCCGGATGAACATCCGGCGAGTGAAGAAAGCATAGCGGCTGAAAGAATCATAGGCAATAACTTTTTCATGTGATTTTCCTCCTTTTTTCTGCATTCCCGTGGTCTTTAAGTACAAAAAACGCCTGTCTTCCCTGACGGAAGGACAAGCGTATTACCTGCGGTACCACCTTCGTTGATGATTGATCATTCAATCATCCTCTTTTAGAAATGCAATCACATTTCCTGCCGATTAACGCTGGCAAAGCGTCATGGATACTTGCCTCACGGTGTTCCCCAAGCCCTCATGGGTCCATTTGCACACTGCTTCGCTGCGGGTTTCCACCAACTCCCAGCTCTCTCTAAACTGCCTGTGTGTTTGATCTCCCAATCACTGGTTTATGGCAATACAATAATCCGGACTGAGATATAATTCAAGCCTTATTTTCTAAAAATGTTTCCCCGTTGCTGGAATTAACATCAATTCATCTGCCATGATCTATGAAATACAACACATTCGGGTTTTTATATAATTGATATTCATTTCCAAGCATTCTAAAATATGTAAGACTGAGGTGAATATGGACTTTCAAACAATCATTATTAATTCAGGAATTGAAATGACAAAAAGGAATCTTACGATTGAAACATGGGGCAACATCAGTGTCAGAGATCCGAATACAGGTCTTATTTATATGACTCCTTCCGGCATGGATTACAGCGCATTGAAGCGGGAAGACATTGTCACGCTTAATCCGGATGGCAGTGTCAAAGAAGGATCCCGTATTCCTTCTGTTGAATTCATGCTTCATTGCCTGGTCTATCTGAATCGGCCTGAGATCAATGCTATTCTGCATACTCATCCAGAAGACTCTTCTGTCTTCAGTATGCTGAGAAAGTCAATTCCAATGGTGAGCGATGAACTGGCACAGGCATTCGGTGAAGAGATCAGAACTGCTGAGTATGCAT
>SABF01000302.1 GCA_009929095.1 Erysipelotrichia bacterium | reverse complement strand
ATCTATGTCCTCCTGTTGAACAGAATGATAGTAGCGCCGGATGCAAACGGTGTCAAGTGTTTTTACTTGACACTATGTAATTTTTCGATCAGAAACTGATCATCTTTTCATGAATGAATACAGCTGCAGCCAACCTGAATCATTCGTTTTGCCGTTTCAGGAATCACACATCAGGCACGGCATTCTCAGATTCCGGCATATGAGTTCCAGAGATGACCTGCTAAACTGAGCAGAATCACGATACTGCCAATGCTTTCTTTCCGTATTCAGGGTTTCCTTATAAAAGGATCTTCCTTTCTCTGAACCAGGAAGATCCTCGCTTCATAAACAAATTACTTCTGCAGTCCTTCTGCCCACTGCTGGTATGTATCGACCAGTTTGTTACATGTATCCATAGATTCGGCATGGATCAGAAGATACACTTTGATCTTCGGCTCAGTTCCGGAAGGACGCACGACGATTGTGCTTCCATCAGCCATCTCAAAGCGAAGCACATTGGATCCGGAAAGTTCCATTGCAGTCTTTTCGCCTGTTTCACAGTTCATCACGGAACCATCTTTGTAGTCCTTGCAGAATGCAACTTTCACACCTTCAATTTCCTTCGGCGGATTTTCTCTGAGATTCTTCATAATAACTGCCATCTTGGAAAGTCCATCCAGACCCGGCATCACAAGATTCAATGTCTTCTCTGCATAGTTTCCGTATTTCTGATACATTTCCTGCAGTGCATCATAAACAGTCATACCGCGGTCATAGTACCAGCATGCCATCTCTGTCAGCAATAATGCGGCTGTAACTGCATCCTTGTCCCGAACGTAGTCACCCAGCATATAGCCATAGGATTCTTCAAAACTGAAGATCACCTTGCCCTTGCCGGCTGCTTCCAGTTCATTTTTCTTCTCTGCCATGAACTTGAATCCGGTGAAGGTATCGTAGCATGTCACATGATTGACTTCAGCAATCTTGCGTACCATTTCCGTCGAAACAATGGATTTCAAAGCAACCGGATTATCAGGCATCGTATGTGCACGATTCTTTGCACCGATAATGTAGTCCAGGAACAATACGCCAGTCTGATTGCCGGTCAGCGGAATGAATTTTCCTGTAGGATCCTTGATCATCAGACCGATTCGATCGGAATCAGGATCAGACCCGATAATAAAGTCTGCGCCTTCCTTGTCTGCTAAATCAACTGCCAGGTAGAAACCTTCCGGATTCTCCGGGTTTGGAGACTTAACCGTCGGAAAATTTCCATCAATGACCATCTGCTGCGGCTCACAGAAGAGATGCTTGATGCCAAGCCGTTTCAGTACTTCCGGGATCAGACGATAGCCGCAGCCATGGAATGGTGTATATACCATCTTGAACTTGTCAGCTACCCGGGCAACCATCTCTTTATCATTTGCCATGGCCATGACTTCTGCCATGTATTTCTCATCAGTTTCTTCTCCGATAATCGTGATCATTCCATCGCTGACAGCCTGATCATAATCAGCAGTTCTGATGCCGCTGAAAATATCAATCTCTTCCATCTTTTTAGCAATTGCATCAGCATGATTCGGAGGCAGCTGTGCACCATCCTCCCAATATACTTTGTAGCCGTTATATTCTTTTGGATTATGGGATGCTGTGACATTGATACCGGCGATGCAGTGATATTCTCTGACTGCAAAACTAAGCTCCGGTGTCGGCCGCAGAGAATCAAACAGCAGCACCTTGATACCGTTAGCTACCATGACGCAGGCAGAAGCTCTGGCAAATTCTGCTGAGTTGTTACGGCAGTCAAATGCAATGGCAATCCCGCGTTTTACTGATTCAGGTCCTTCGGCTGAAATCACTTCAGCAAACGCCTGAGTAGCATGACGGACAACGTGAATATTCATATTGTGCAGACCGACACACATTGTTCCGCGCAGACCGGCCGTTCCAAACTCCAGCGGTCCATAAAAACGTGCTTCAATCTCTTTCGGATTATCCTTGATCGATTCCAGTTCAGCCTTTTCACTCGCACATAAAGCCGGTGAATTCAGCCATTTCTGATATTCTTCCTGATAAGACATAATTCCTCCCATTTTCTATTATGCTTACGCGCCGGGAAGATCCCGGCTGATCTTCTTTTATTTTATCACAAATAACAGTGAAACCAGCAGCATCATTAATAGCTATTTCAGA
>SABF01000301.1 GCA_009929095.1 Erysipelotrichia bacterium | reverse complement strand
AGCATGAACTGTTAATTCTTCTGCCCTTTTCAGTATTTCCGAACCGCCGTTTCTGCCTTCGGCAATATCGACCTGCTGTTCTGGGAGAAGCGTACGGATCAGACGGTAAGTCGATCTGCCTTCTCTGCCAAATCCCCAGATCAGGATTTTCTTTCCTGCAAACTCCTCAAGCCATTCTTCTTTCCAGTTCATTTGAATATCTCCGACAGACGCTCATGAATCAGCTTCTGGTACTCTTGGGGCACGAGATTCTCATGATTCCAGTGATCCAGTCCGCGCGATTTATTCCGATAAAAATCATAATATTTTGATGCCTTGTATTCGGCATATAACAGCGGCAGTTCTTTCTGATTCTGTTCGTGATGCTCAATGGACATGCAGATTGCAATATTGACTTCATCCCTTGTCCCGACACATTCAAACGGTTTATCATCCAGCATACCGCTTAGCTGTTCGAATAGCGTTCGCATCTCCGGATCATTCAGCATATTGCGCTGGAAGATGTCAATGATCTGCTCATCCTCCAGGAATGCACTCATCATGATTCCCACAAACATACATTTGGCGCAGTGTCCGCACCATGTCTCTGTCTTCTGACCAACGTTGCAGGAACGAAAGATCGGATGATACTGCGGCAGAGCAGAAAATAAACCGGCAATCTGCAGCTCGCTTAACGGTCGAAGCAGTGAAAAGTAATGAATCTCTCTGGTGAGATATGTATCTATATACTCCATGAAATCCACTTCAAACTCATAAGTCTTGGAGTATTGATGATTGACCTTGGAATCCTTTATTGTCGATTCATTGGCGCTGGCTTCATTTGACAGACAGATATAGCGCTTGCCATAGACAATCGCTGTCAATACAGACGCAAAAGCTGCCATTGCTGAAAACGGTGTATGTCCGTTAAGGTAGTGTTCCTTATTGAACTCCAGCATCCGAGGGTCCAGTGTTCGTTCTGCATTTATCAGCTGTTCCCCGCTGTATCCGGCTGCCATCGCACTGTGGATTGCACTCATGACTCTGCCAATTACAAATGCATGGTTCTCGTTCTTCATGCCCTTCAGCAGGTCCAAAGATACAAAGGAATCTTTTCCGCCGCCAACAGGAATCAGATTGCCGCTGTAGATTCTGGAATCTTCACGGCCGCGAATCCGATTGCCAAGTACCGTTACATGCATAAACTGTTGGGGATCAACATCAATCTTGTTTTTATAGAAAAATTCCCCCAGGCCATTGCAATAGAGTTTCTTCCACCAGATGATCTGCTCAGCATTTAAGAATCCACATTCAATAACGACTTCAGGAGAACAGGTAATCTTCCAGTAGCTGATCAGTTCAACCAGCCCAAGAGAAAATGCAGCTTCTCTCAGCACTGCCAGTTCACTGATATAGCATGTGGAGTCATGCGGTTTGGGCAGAACAAATTCCGGGTTGAAATGAGACAGCCCTTCTATTTCAAAATCATAGTGGATCGAAAGTTCTTCTTTACTTTCCTCTATCTGAAAATCATGGAAATAAAAGACGGGATAGCGTTGAATCAGTTCTTTGTATTGCATGAATATCATTTCCTCTGACTGCAGTCAGTATACTGCAGTTTCTAAAATCATTCCTTTGCCTGCTCCGCAATATGCTTCAGCAGTCCAATTACCTCGTCAAGACTGGGTTCCTGAAATTCAATTGCCTGTTTCATCTCAGCATCCGGACGAATCGTATCATAGATAAAGCAGGAGTGCATTCCCGCTCGCCAAGCGGCAATAATTCCCTGCTTGGAATCTTCCAGCACAAGGCATTCTTCCGGCATGATATGAAGTTTCTCTGCTGCCTTCAGGAACACTTCAGGGTCTGGCTTTGAATGTTCTACCATCTCTCCAGTCACCATCGCATCTACATGAAGCGGTATGGATACTGTGCGGATCAACGTGCTGACATATTCGCTGTTGGAACTGGAGCATACTGCAATTCTGATCTTCTGATCTTCCAGATACTGAAACAGTGAAATCAATCCTTTCTTGTTCAGACAGTCAGTATGAACAGAACTCCAGAAATCAAGATTAAATCGTTTTTTCTGGATCAGCGGCAGAACCTCAGCAAGACCGGGAATCGAATCCTCATATTCTTTAACATCTGCTCTGGATGCACCGGTAATTTTCAGAAAGAAGTCCTCCGGCAATGTCAC
>SABF01000300.1 GCA_009929095.1 Erysipelotrichia bacterium | reverse complement strand
GATTCCTGAAATCAATCCTGATGATGGAGCCAGCGGTTCTGCAAAGTATTGTTGGCAATATGGGATGAAAGAGCAACTGTAAGAGCCGCCACCACTATCACGATAATCATATTCAGATAAGGATGCACCGGCCAAATTATTAAGAAGACTGAAGCGATGCCATAAAGTGCAAAGAATGTCAGAATATAGATTGCAATTACCGAAAAAAAGTACTTCACCTTCATGCGCTTCAGCTGACTGACTCTTTTTTTTACTTTAGGCTGTTCAGACTTTTTATTTTTCCTATACTTTGAATTCGCAGGATTTTCATTTTTCTTCGTTTGTTCATCATCCGGCACTGAAGAAACTAGTTCTGATTCCTCCTCTTCATAATAATCATCATAACGAGGATCCGGTCCAAGCAAAGTCTCAAAGAATCCAGGTTTCTTCTGGCCGGCAGTTTTATTCTGTTTTTTGATTTGTTTTTTCACGTGTCTATATTAGCATGGAACAGAATGGTACAATGCTTTTGAGGTACATCATGTGCGGAAGATATGTTTTTTTTGATGAGCGGAACAAGACATTCAAAATATGGATTGATCAGGCAGAAAAACAGTTTCCAGAGAAAATTTTCAGAGAGATTTCTCTGTTTGAAGTTTTTCCTGGTCAGATCGTTCTTTGTGCAGCAATTGGTTCTGCAAAGCAAAATGTTCAGCTTAGTCTGATGCGATGGGGCTATATTGGGAAAAAGAATAAATTGATAATTAATGCGAGAAGTGAAACAGCAGAACACTCATTATTCTTTAAGAATTCTCATCGCTGCGTTATTCCTGCAAGTGGCTATTATGAGTGGTCGGATTATCCAAAAATCAAATACTATTTTACTGCTGAAAATCAGGAAACAATCTACTTTGCCGGTCTATGCCGCAATTTTGACGATCAGCTCCATATGGTTATCCTGACTGAAGCCGCAAAAGAACCAGAATCACTGATTCATGATCGGCAGCCTATCATTTTTAATACAAAACAAGCAGAAGACTGGTGCAGAGGCGGTGATTACCAGTCTCTGATACAGTCTTCTGCGGCAAAGCGTCTTATGAAGAAAGCAGAATAATCAGAACAATCGGTTGACATGCGGAAGTGCAATGCCAAGATGTTCATATGCTTTTTCTGTTGCCATTCGACCTCTGGTTGTTCTATTAATGAAACCGATCTGAATCAGATAAGGCTCATAAACATCTTCCAGAGTTGTTGTCTCCTCGCTGATCGAATTAGCCAGAGCATCCAAACCAACCGGACCGCCATGAAAGCGTTCGATAATTCCTTTTAAATAATGAATATCAACATCATCAAGTCCAAGTGAATCAACCTGCAGACGATTCAGTGAATCATCTGCTATTTTTCTGGTTATTACACCATGATTCAGCACTTGAGCAAAATCTCGTATGCGACGAAGCAATCGATTTGCGATGCGCGGTGTGCCACGGGATCGTCTGGCAATTTCCACTACTGCATCATCTTCAATACTGACGTTAAACACTCTGGCAGAGCGCCTTACAATGGATGCAAGCTGATCATTTGTATAGTATTCCAGCTTTGACACAATTCCGAAGCGATCGCGCAGAGGAGCTGAAAGATCACCCGCTCTTGTTGTTGCACCAACCAGTGTAAATGGCGGCAGTTCCAGACGTACACTGCGACCGCCCTGGCCGCCTTCTGTTCCAACCATGACATCAATGACAAAATCTTCCATTGCCGGATACAGAACCTCTTCTACGATTTTAGGCAGACGATGTATCTCGTCAATAAATAATACATCGCCTGGTTCCAATACAGATAGAATGGATGCGAGATCTCCTGGCTTGGCAATGCTCGGCCCGGATGCAATACGAATATTTTTATGAAGTTCATTCGCCAGAATATATGCGAGCGTTGTCTTTCCGAGACCCGGAGGACCATAGAGAAGTACGTGGTCAAGCGACTCATTCCGCGCAAGTGCAGCCTGTATAAAAACCCGCAAATTATCTTTCAGTGCATCCTGTCCTACATATTCATCCAGTGACCTGGGGCGGATTGTTTCGTCATCATCTCCAGCTTCCGACATTGCCGAAAGAAGACGGTCATTTTCTTCCATGTTAACCTCCCAGTTTCTGCTTCATCATGTATTGAAGGCCAAGTTTAAGATACTTCTCAGCATTCAGTCC
>SABF01000299.1 GCA_009929095.1 Erysipelotrichia bacterium | reverse complement strand
GGCTGGAACAGACAATATCAGAGATGTAGTTGCCTTCCCAACGACCAATAGTTCTCTGGATCTGATGTCTAACGCACCGGATACAGTTGATCTGAAGCAGCTGGATGAACTGGGAATTGAAGTTTCAAAGGCAGAAAAAAAGCAGTAGATTAAATGAAGCAAAGCGGATCCGAAATGTCAAGTACTGACAAATTGGATCCGCTTATGCTATCGTTTATCTACCAGGGAGGAATAATTTTCCTACAACTTGATATTAGGGAGCTCTGACTGGATAAGCTGGTGTGAACGCCCGGTACGTCCGAGAATCCTGATGGCTTACCAAGAGCACCCACCTCTACAGAAGAGGGAATATATCACCTTCCTGGATTATTTAGTCTGATGCCGCTGAATGCTCAGCGGTTTTTTTTATGCCGCATCTGTCTGCGCCGTCCTTGTTTTCTGCGTCTGATCGATATGACAATATAACGATACAGCAGAACTAGAAGGAATATGATCACCAGTCCATAGAAGACTGCCAGCAGTGGATGGTGAGCAGCAAATTCCGAGAGAATTCGCCAAATCTTTGCAAACAGATTCATCCCGATATCAGATGGAGCAGTCATTGTCTGTTCATAGAGTACCTCATCGCCATTCAGTATTTTGTAGGTACCAAGAATATCGCCTCCATGAACCGGTGCATATACGGCAGCGGCAGTGCTATTGACAATAGTCAGTGAAATATTGACTGGCAGATCCAGAGTAACAGTTGCATCTGCTGTAATATCTATCTTTTTTTTCGGCAGGGTATCTGCAACTTCGATACTGGTCAGCAGATCGCCGGCATTCAGAATAGTTTTCTTTTCATATGAAGCAGCAATCCAGGGATAGATGGCAGCGGCATCCATAATGCCATGCTGAGTCATGGAGTGGGCTGTGACCAGAATAACAGGGATCCCGTTCTCGCTGCCAACAGAGGCAAGACAGTTTCCGGCGTTTGTGGTATACCCGGTTTTGCCGCCTTCAAATCCATCTATGAATATGTCCCCGCCGCCTTGAGACAGATATTTCCAGAATGTTGAAGTAAAAGCAAGACCGTCCGGATGTGAGGCAATGGATGAAGTGGTATAGGTGGGAGTGGAGATCAGAGAATGGAATAATTCACTTTGCAGACAGTATTTCATTAGAATAGCGATATCATGAACAGTACTGTAATGATCATCTTCATAGAGACCGGTGGGGTTGACAAAGTGCGTATTGATCATGCCAAGCTCAAGTGCCTTCTGGTTCATCAATTCCACAAAACTATCGATGGAGCCGCTGACCGTGATTGCGAGTGCATTCACTGCATCAGCACCGGAAGGAAGTGCAACTCCATACAGACAGTCAAGCATTGTTGGTTCATCACCGATGCTGAAGCCTGCTATGGTGGCATTGGCTTCAGCCAGACCCGACAGCATCTCATCTGTAATCGGGATGGCTGTATTTACGTCCGGCAGATGCTCGATAGCCAGTATTTCAGTCATCATTTTGGTCATGGATGCGATCGGATAGCCCTGGCGGGGGTTTTTGGACCAGAGAACCTGGCGGGTATTCAGGTTGACCAGGATTCCCGCGCGGATTTCGGAGGTTTCCGGGACCGCCGGCAGATTTCCCTGGATGGCATTGCGGTAGATGAAATGCGTACCGAAAAGCGGATTGACCGGTTTTTTGACCTCCGGTTCCGGCGGCGACACCGTTTCTCCCTGCGGTTCGGGCGTGGTCACACCCGGATCTGGCGGCGGCGCTTCGGCCGAGCTCTTTTTCCCCTTATAATAAAACAACCCGATTGCAACGACATGAATCGCCAGGATTACGATTATGATTACTGCGATCAATCGTGATGTTTTCATTTTATCGGACTCCTCCGTTGATCAGTTGAACTTCAGTTCGGCGGCGGCCCGGTTCAGGGCACTGAAGAGTGCGCCGATGGCGGCGCGGTTAATGTTTGAGTGTTCACCGGCCGCATAGATGGTCCGTTCGCCAAATTTCAGACCGACAAATGCGAGCGCGGTAGCTTCAGCTCCCTCGCCGCGGGATTTTTCAGAATAATTCACCAGGGAGAATTCCGGGATTTCGGGGCATTTGCCGATGGCCGCAACGACTGCGGAAATCGGGCCGTTGCCCTCGGCGTCCAGCGTATATCCCTTACCGGATGCTTCGATTTCGATCCGGGCG
>SABF01000298.1 GCA_009929095.1 Erysipelotrichia bacterium | reverse complement strand
GGACATACTCAGAGAGGCGGCACCCCATGTGCTTATGACCGTGTATTCTCATCCCGTCTTGGAGCTGAAGCAGGAAAACTGATTCTCAAAGGAGAATATGGATACATGGTTGGCTATCACAACCGCGAGATTGTAAAGGTTCCTCTGAAGGAGGTAGCCGGCAAACTCAAACTGGTTGATCCCAATTCCGCAATCATCAAAGAAGCTAAGATGCTCGGAGTCAGCTTCGGAGACTAGATGTTCCATTGAACTGCAGCTGTATTTCTGACTGCAGTTTTCTTTTGTTCATTCAATAAAAGCATCTGTTTATTCGCAGTAATCCCGATTAAACAGGTGCTCAATTTGCGATGCTCTGACTGCAGATTCAATTAATTTTTCAGAATAGCATATGCCGTCGGGCTGCCATCCAGTTTACCGCTGTAATTCACAGTGACAGTATCACCGGTCAAATAATCATCCACGACACGATCATCCCCCTTCAGGAATTGATAATCCTTTCCATCAGAAGTGATTTCGATAGTGCTCATTGCCTCATCCTTGACTGTTCCGACAATGGAGCGGCCATTCTGATTTACCGTCACTCTGTCAGCAATGCAGTCTGAATTGTCAAAATGACAGGAAACAGCCGCCTGACTGCCTCTGACAATTGTACCGCCAACAGTCATATTGTCACCCTTTATAAAACCGCGTTCCTCTCCACTTCCAGAGGCTTTCATCTGAAATGTGCTCATTGCTTCATCCACAATAACACCGATCACAATAATCGAATTATCATTGGCACAGATAGAAGCAGCTGTCGGGCTGTCTTCCATATCTCCATCGTACAGAATCATTGCAGAATCTCCCTGCTTCAAGCCATCACTTTCATAATAATTATCAGCCTTCAGAAACACATAATCCTTATCGCCGCTCTGAACGCTGATGGTGACTGTAATGGAGCTCGCATCCTCATCAGCAATCGTTCCAGTGATGACCTTCTTGAGAGTATCGACGGACAGACTGTGTATCGTATTGCGCCCATCAGCAGCTGATGTATAAGTGACTGCGGCTGGCATGCCCACCATCATTACGCCGTCACACACAAAGTCATCTGACTTCAGATAAGTCTGATCTGTACTATCTGTTCTCAGCGTAATTGTGCTCGCAGCAGTGTCACTGATAATTCCCTCTGCGCTCAGTGTTTCAGGTACCGTCTCAGAAACAGCAGTCAAAGACGTGGCTGTTGCAGACACAGCAGAAGCAGCAGTCGATGCCGAACCTGCGGCAGATGAACAGCCTGCAAGCATTGCAGCACTCAGCGTTACAATTATTCTCTTATTCACGATTACCAGATCCTCCTGATATTGCCGCTTCAATTATAGTAGCAGTGAGGCGGCAAAATAAGAAAAAGATGAGCACAGAATTTTCTATGCTCACTCTTCAATGACATATTTTTTGCAGTCGCTGTACCCATTTTCATCCATCTCAGAATATGGAATAAACTTCAGAGCTGCGCCATCAATACAATAGCGAATTCCATTGGGAGATTCCGGATCGTCTTCAAACCGATGCCCCAGATGATTGCCGGCACTGCTTTCAACTTCTATACGCGGATAGCCAAGAACATGATCCTCCTGATAAAGGAGGTTATCTTCTTGCCCAATTGACTTTGTAAAGCTTGGCCAGCCACATCCGGAATCATATTTGTCACGGGAAGAAAACAGCGGCTCGCCGGTGATGATGTCCACATAGATACCGGCATCCTGCTTGTCGTAATACTCGGAAGAGAACGCGGGTTCTGTTCCCTTCTTCTGAGTAACATTGTATTCAAGTGCACTCAGAGATGATTTCAGAACACTGTCATCCGGATTAATATATTCCAGTTTTCTGACTTTAATCTTCTGAGCCTCCTGGATTTCTTGACTGCTGATATGACAGTATCCATTTGGATTCTTCTTCAGGTAGTCCTGGTGATATTCCTCTGCAGAAAAGAATCCGACCAGTGGCTGCTCTTCTACATAGAACCTGTCATATTTCTTCTTTTCCTTTGCGCATACCTGATCTACTATTTTCCTTGATTCTTCATCTATCCAGTAGATACCGGTCTGATACTGACTTCCAAGGTCATGTCCCTGCATATTCTGCACAGTGGGATCGATAACCAGGAAATAAGCCGCCAGGATAGTTTCAAGGTTTGTTTTTTCAGGATCATAGAC
>SABF01000297.1 GCA_009929095.1 Erysipelotrichia bacterium | reverse complement strand
ATCTTCCATATTCCAGGCATAAGCATCTGCCCAGCGTATCAGATCGGTATCGAGCGCAACAGACTCTTTAATTTCATCGACGGTCCGGTAAAAGTCAAAAGCCTGAATTCCCTCTTCGTTCTCAGTATCTTCAACTGCCATTGGTCTGACCACATCAATCTTAACCGTAATGGAAGTTCCTGCTTCCGTACCAAAGGTGCACTCATAAGTGCCAACTTCTGCCTTTAGTGAGTATTCCACTTTATTCAGGGAAATATCTTTGCCTTCATCAGTCCATGCCTGAGCATTGGCACGTGCAATAACTTCGCTGTCCGTCAGATTTGGAACATCTTCAATATCCATGCGGAAACTGGATGCGCTGATTCGTTCATGTGCTTCTTGGTTGACAACATCATGTTCCCCCGTCACGTGCATGATGACGGTTTTGGAAGTTCCGGAAGATGTTTCAGCAACAACTTCGTAATGAACACCCTTGAAGAGAACAGATTTTACTTCTCCATTCAGCAGACCATGATTGCGATCTACCAAATCGATATCTTCTGGGCGAATAACAATATCCACCGGTTCATTATCATGAAATCCCTTGTCATCACAGCGGTAATCCACATCATCAAAGAAGACAAGATTATCCTTTTTCATGATGCCATCGATAATATTGGAATCACCGATAAATCTCGCACAGTACTCGTTGACCGGTTCATTGTAAACTTCCGTCGGGGTACCGATCTGTTCTATTTCTCCGTCCTTCATGATGACAATCTCATCTGACATGGTCAATGCTTCCTCCTGATCATGCGTAACAAACACGAAGGTTATTCCTACTTCCTGCTGGATTTGTTTCAGTTCCAGCTGCATTTCTTTTCTTAGATTCTTATCCAGAGCAGAAAGAGACTCATCAAGAAGAAGCACTTTAGGCTCATTGACAAGAGCTCTTGCAATAGCGACGCGCTGCTGCTGACCGCCAGACATCAGATTAACCTCGCGATGCTCAAATCCTTCCAGTCCTACCAGAGAGATCATTCGCATCACCTTCTGATCAATAATATCCTTAGGAAGCTTTTTAATTTTCAATCCAAAGGCAATGTTGTCATAAACATCCAGATGCGGAAACAGAGCATAATGCTGAAACACTGTGTTGACATCTCGCTTATAGGCAGGAACACCCGCCATGTTCTCACCGTCAATCAATACTTCACCTTCAGTAGGATCAAGAAATCCAGCAATGATGCGAAGCAGTGTTGTCTTACCGCATCCGGATGGACCCAGCAATGTTACAAACTCGTTCTCATTGATATCAAGAGAAATACTCTTCAGTACAACCTGTTTGTCAAATGTTCTGCTGACATTCTTGATTTGAATCAGTTTCTTCATTTCTTTTTCCCCTTTTCCATATATATTTCAGAATGCCGGCGGTGTGCTGATCCACAGCACGGATGCGGTTTTATCTGAACGATTCTCAAGATGATGTGATTCGCTGCCCCTAATGTAGAACGTCTCTCCCTTTTTGATCATAGTACCTTTGCGATCGCGTTCTCTGATGAGAAACAATCGGCCAGACAGCACATATCCCAATTCTTCACCTTCGTGAGGATCGATGTTCATTGATTCAGCACCAGGGTTAAGTTCCAGAATAACGGGTTCCATCAAATTTTTCTGAGCATTCGGCACAATCCAGTGAATGATTTCATTGTCCTGTTCATCTGTAAACTCATCTTTTGACCCAAATACTATTTTTTCATCAGTATCTTCAGTAAAGAATTTTGACATCGTTGTTCCCAATGCTTCCACTACATCTTCCAGGGTCTGAATAGAAGGTGATGTGAGATTCCGCTCGAGCTGAGAAAGAAATCCCTTGGTCAATTCGGTTCGACTGGCCAGTTCTTCCAGTGTCAGGTTATTGCGAAGTCTGAGCTGTTTGATGCGTTTGCCTATATCCACAGGAAATCCCCCCCTCTTTGTTTAGTAATACTAAACAAATACTTTTGAATTATGAAACCCAAAATTATTATACAGATACGTGATGAGAAATCAATTGTTTTTAGACTATATGTTTTATTTTTGAGTGTTATATTATCTTGTGTAAACGTACTTTTATAAAAATCCGTATTTGCGCGCGGTTTCTCTAAACTGTTTTGAAATCTTTATCATTTATATAGATTTCTGTACCTAAGTATTATTTTGTTTTCAAAATCTGATCCAGCAGTTTATCA
>SABF01000296.1 GCA_009929095.1 Erysipelotrichia bacterium | reverse complement strand
ATATATAGGTATTCTGCTCTGATAAGGAAATGACCGGCCACGCAGTTAGAAAGAATCTGTACCCAGCTGGAAGCAAGAATTGCAATTGCAAAGCCCTTGCCGCGGATCGAAGTGGTGGCAGCCGCATAAGGTATGACCCCATTGGGGACACCCGGCACAAGGCATGCAAGAGCAAAGTAGAATACCATTTTTCTTGGATCGGTATTATCTTTCAGCCATTGCATTTTGGTCATGATCGGCAGTTTGTTAAGTACCCGATTGCCGAGTCTTCTGGCGACAAAGAACACAAGGACATTGCCAGTGACAAAACCAAGGTAGCAGAGACTAAAAGCAATCGGCCAGGGAAACACGAGACCGGCGGAGAGCTGAATGACGATGCCCGGAATGAATATCGATACAACTTGCAGAATACTGATCAGATATACCATCAGCATTCCCTTCCAGGCACCCATATGACTGATATAGTCACTGATTGCCTGCTGATTGCCGCTTGATAACAGTGACAGAAGTTCCGGAAACATCTGACTCAGCATGCACCAGATCAGCCAGAAAATCAAAAGAAAAACACAGACAATGATGATTGCAAACACCACAGTCTGAAATATCCCCTTCTTTTTTTGAACTGCAGATTTATCCGATTGTTCTGATATATCGTTCACATCGGATTTCATATTTTCTTTCATCCTGCATCCCCATTCACTGCTTTGTGTAAAAACCTGCATCGTTCTACTACATGAAATTGAAAATGCAATAATTGGCGACTGCAGGATATACAGAACTAAACCAATCAGTCTTTTTCTTTATTCATGTGCTCAAAACGATATTTCTGGTGAATAAACGGATATTTTTCATGATCTACTTCGGAAAGAAACATTTCCAGAGGTCTGGCAAACATTTCGCAGCTTCCATAGAGAGCCCGATATATCATCAGCTGCTGGCCTGTCTCCGTATTTTCAGCTGTGCCAATAATTTTATAAAGATATTTACTGCTTTCCTGATCAACAGTTTCCCGCTTGAAATGCCGTACTATATCTCCTGCTTCAAATTTACGCGAATTGCCAGTATCTATATTCATCAGTCAAACAGCGGTGTACTGAAATACCGCTCACCCGTATCAGGCAATACTGTTACCACTGTTTTTCCTCTGCCAAGATATCTGGCAGTTCTAAGCGCCGCAGTGACGTTTGTGCCGCTGGAAATACCGCACAGAATACCCTCAAGTGCAGCAAGTTTCCGGCTCATATCAATCGCTTCCTGATCTGTAATAATCTCTATTTTCCGGTATATTCTCTGATCAAGAATATCCGGAATAATGCCGTCGCCAATTCCCATCTGCAGATGATTGCCTACAGGTCTGCCTGATAATATCGCTGCATGTTCCGGCTCTGCTGCAACAATCAGAATTTCCGGGTTCGCCTCTTTCAGAGATCTGCCAATTCCGGTAATTGTACCGCCGGTTCCGATTCCAGAGCAGAATGCATCAATTTTACTATCCGCCTGCTGGAGAATTTCCCTGCCGGTTCCTTCGTATTGCGCAGTCACGTTGTCTTCGTTTACAAACTGATTTGGCATAAAATAATTCGGATCTTCCGCCAGCCGTCTTGCTTCCATCATGCATTGGGCAATGCACACTCCTATGTTGCCAGAATCATGTATGAGTCTTACTTCAGCACCATACTGACTGATTATTTTCCGACGCTCTTCACTGACAGAATCCGGCATGATAATCAGCACATGATAGCCTTTAACAGCGCCTACCATAGCCAGACCAATTCCCTGATTTCCCGAAGTCGGCTCAACAATTGTCATACCATGATTCAATCTGCCTGACTGCTCTGCCGAATCAATCATCTTTAGTGCCGTTCTTATTTTAATAGAACCGCCGGCATTCATTCCTTCATACTTAACCAGAATCCTGGCATCATCCCTGCCAGTGATACGATTCAATTGAATCAACGGGGTGTTCCCTACTGTTTCCAGTATGTTTTTGCTAATCATCTCTTTTGACTCCTTTACCAATTAGGACGCATGTAAGTATACCGCAGAATCATGAAACATACGAAAAACACTCTCATTCAAGAGAGTGCTTTTTTATTATCAAAGATTGCGAATTATTATAGTTTGTTTTATAATAAGATAGTATAATTTGTCAAAAGTATCAGGTTGGAAACAGAAATCACAACTAAATATAGGGGTACGGAAAGTGCCTCAAAGGTACG
>SABF01000295.1 GCA_009929095.1 Erysipelotrichia bacterium | reverse complement strand
GGAAATCCCGGATATGACCATGGCTGAGCTGCAGCAATGGGAAGACAGTGACAGAGCTGACTGGATCTATATCGATGGAATTGTGCACCTGCAGGATCGATTCTTTGAATCTGTCAAGAAGGTATATCCGGAAATTGCCAAAAGAGCCGGTATCGAACCCGAAGATAAATCACTGCTCATTCACAATATTGCGCACATGAAAGAACATGGCACTGCTTCCTGGCACATTCACATGAAAGCTTCCCTGAAGCTGAAAGATTCTTCATTCATTCCAGGTAAAAAGATCCTGGTACACCTGCCGGTTCCGGCAGTCTGCGCCAATATGAAGAACATTCATATCATTGAAACAAGCCCGGAACATGCATCTGCTGCCGATGAAAATTCACTTGCAAGAACGGTCTCCTTCACTGAGACGCTGACGGAGAATCACCCCTTCACTGTAGAATATGAATATGATTCCTGTGTCAGATATACGAACCCCAATCCAGAAGAAGCTCGCCCTCTTTCCTCTGCAATGGACTGCAGTGAAATTGCACCGGCAGTCGTTTTCACTCCGTTCATCAGAACGCTTCTGAAGGAACTGAAGAAGGATGAAACCAATCCTCTGATCATTGCCAGAAGAATTTATGACTACTGCACCACGCAGGTAACCTATGCCTTTATGCGGGAATATATGACCAATGAATGCATTCCTGATTACTGCGGAGCTTCTCTCAAAGGAGACTGCGGTGTCCAGGCTCTGCTGTTTATCACCTTATGCAGATGCGCTGGCATTCCTGCCCACTGGCAGAGCGGTCTTTACGTCTCTTTGGAATATACCGGAAGCCATGACTGGGCAATGTTTTATGCTGAGCCATGGGGCTGGATGTTCGCTGATCCTTCTTTTGGCGGCAGTGCTTACCGTGCCGGCGATTCAGAACGCTGGAATTATTACTTTGGCAATCTTGATCCATTCCGTATGGCAGCCAACAATGAAGTTCTGATGGAACTTGATCCGCCAAAATCGCAGTACCGCAATGATCCGTATGACAATCAGCGCGGAGAAGCAGAGTATGAAGATGCCAAACTTCTCCATGAAGACTATGAGACTGAGCAGACTCTTATTGAAATGACACAGATTGACTGATCCTGGACTGAAGTCCAGGATTTTCTTTGCTCTCGAATTGACTGCTTCATTCAGGTATCTGCTGTTCAGCCATATCAGTCTCTTTTCTGATTCTGCTTAAATCAATAAAACTCAGCTGAGCTGAGTTTTATATTCTGCTAGAATTTCTTGTACTTCTGACGCTTTGGACGAGCAGATGGATTTCCGTAATTCGGCTGCTTTCTATTCTGCATGTTGTCCATCATCTTATTCAGATGATCCTCATCCAGACTTCCCTTCTTCTGCATATTCCCAATCATTCCCATTACGCCCTTCATCTTTTCGTACTGGTTGATCAGTTTGTTTACATCATTGATATCCGTACCGGAGCCGGCTGCGATTCTGCGCTTCATGGAACTGCGGAGAATGGAAGGATCACGGCGTTCTCTTCTGGTCATGGACTGAATGATTGCCCGGCTCTGCTTCATGTTATCAGATGCCTTTGATTCATCTATCATATCTGAATACTGGGAATATCCCGGAAGCATCTTCAGAATGCCGCTGAGCGGGCCCATCTTTGCTATCTGCTCAAACTGTGTGAGCATATCATCCATGGTGAATTCACCATTCATCATCCGCTTGGCAGATTTCTCCGCTTCTTCAATGTCCATCTTTTCCTGAGCTTTTTCAACGAGAGATACGACATCTCCCATGCCCAGGATACGATCAGTCATACGATCCGGATAGAAGACATCCATATCTTCTATCTTCTCGCCTTCACCGACAAACTTGATCGGTACATTGGTAATCTTCTTGACAGAGAGTACACCGCCGCCGCGGGAATCACCATCAAACTTAGTGACAACAAGTCCTGTCAGCGGCAGACGGTCACTGAATGCTTTGGCTACGTTGACGATATCCTGACCTGTCATCGCATCAACTGTCAGCAGAATTTCATCCGGTTTGACAGATTCATTGATACTGACAAGTTCATTCATCAGTTCTTCATCGATATGCAGACGTCCGGCAGTATCAATGAATACCGTATCAAAATCCTTTTCTCTGGCATAAGCCATGCCATGAATCACAGTATCAAGGGCACTGACTGCCGTTCCTTCGGTGTACACTTCACAGTCTATTTC
>SABF01000030.1 GCA_009929095.1 Erysipelotrichia bacterium | reverse complement strand
GGCATCATCAATACTCTTATTCATTTCTGCTTCGGGGATCACACTGCTAAGTGATGAAACAGTTCATGTGGCGGGCGTGCAGATTGCAGGACGCATAGATGGAGAACGTGCCGGAGATGGGACGGACAATCGTCTGAAAGCAGATGAACTTCTGCAGAACTGTGATACATCAAAGCCGATCATCGTTTTGGAGCATGAGCCTTGGGAGTTTAAACAGCTTGCAAACAGCGGCGCAGATCTTGCACTGTGCGGTCATACGCATAACGGACAGATCTTCCCAGGAAATCTGGCAGTGCCGTTCTTTAATGAGAATGGATATGGAATGAAGATAACAGATGGAATTACATCGATTGTTACCTCAGGAATTGGCTACTATGGCCCGCCGATTCGCGTCGGAACCGATAGTGAGATAACCGTTGTCAATCTGACATTCAAGGAGCAATCATGAGAACAGGAAAAGAACTGAAGGTCAGTGCAAAGATAGTACTTAAGAAGTATTATATCCTGCTGGTGTTTCTGTGTCTGATCACTCTGCTGTTCAACAGTGAGAGTATTTTCTCCACGACGCCTGTCAGCAGTACAGGAACATCTTCGGAAACGGCTCAGGAAACATCAGACCTGCCTCTGATCAGTTCCCTGCTTTCTCTTGACGGAACTGCCGGAGAAGTATTTGAGGATATGATCAGCAGTGACTGGACAGCCGGCCAGGATAAGGCGAATGCCCGTCTGGAAAGCTACCGGACAGAAACAGATGATACCGGCAAGGTGCTTGGTCATACTCAGGGCGTTCTGGCTTCGGCAGTGAATAATCTTCTTTCTGGTAAACTGATCATAAAGATTGCTCAGAGTCTTATGTCAATCTTTAAATCACAGAACGTCGTTTCCGGCATTCTGATTGTCGGATCCCTTCTGCTGTACTTTGGATTCTGGGTGTTTGTGATCAATCTGTATGAGGTGATTATCAGCAGGATGTTTTTAGAAGCCAGAACCTATGATAAGGTACCGCTGTCGCATCTGATGCATCTGGGATCTGTGCATAAAGTAATAAAAGCAGCCTGGGTGATGCTGGTCAGATATATTTACAGTACGCTCTGGAGTCTGACTATAGTCGGTATCTTTACGAAATACTATTCCTATCGCATGGTACCTTTTATCATTGCAGAAAATCCAGAAATGAAGGCTAATGAGGCAATCACATTATCCAGAAAGATGATGAATGGCCATAAGTGGGAATGCTTCAAACTTGATCTTTCTTTCATAGGCTGGTATCTGCTTGATGCAGTAACTCTGGGAGTTACATCATTTCTGTTCCTGCAGCCTTATCACACGGCCGTATTTGCCGAGTATTACACGGATCTGAGAAGAATTTCCAAAGACAGTGGAATTTTTAATTCAGATAAACTGAATGATACATACCTGTTTGAATATGCACCGCATGAAGTGCTGATTGAAAACTATGCAGATACAATGGATACCGTGGAGAAAATTTCTGCGAATAAAGTGGAATTGACCGGTGCGAAAAAGTTCTTTGTTGAAAATCTCTCGATCTGGCTTGGAGATGCTGCTGAAAAGAGCAAGTATCAGAAGATGAAGAGTCTGGAGTATCAGACAGTAAATGATCGCAACATCATCGATCTGAAACAGTATCCATCCCGTCTGTCTCCGCTTGCTTCAGAAAAGAAGAAACAAACCGAAGCTTCGGGTTCTGTCTTCTTTCTTCGCTGCTATACCATTCGGTCAATTATTCTGATGTTCTTCCTATTCTCATTTGTTGGCTGGCTTTGGGAAGTAAGCCTATATCTGATGAAGTCCGGTGTATTTGTCAATCGCGGTACAATGCTTGGACCATGGCTTCCGATCTATGGATCGGGCGGAGTCATCTGCCTGATACTGATGTCACGCTTCAGAGAGAAACCAGTAGCCGCCTTCCTGGGGTCCTGTCTCTTGTGTGCAATACTGGAATACAGTTCTTCCTGGTTTCTGCAGGCAAATTATGGTCAGCGCTGGTGGGACTACACAGGCTACTTCCTGAATCTGAACGGCCGTATCTGTGCGGAAGGAATACTGGTATTCGGCATCGGCTGCATGATCGTCATCTATCTGATTGCTCCGCTTAACGATCTGATATTTGCACATATCAATCAGAAAGTGCTGCTGTCGATTGCTCTGGTGCTTCTGACAATCTTCGGAATTGACGCAGTGCATTCCATAAATCATCCGAACAGCGGTGCCGGAATTACGGATGATCACCCAACCGCATGTATATCAGAAACGTTTCATTTATAAAAATGACACAGACAGCCGGCCAAGGCTGTCTGTGTTTAATATGGCATGGTGACTGTGGTTATGCGATTGCATGCATCAGTGGTATTTCGACATGCCGCCTGCGTAAAAATAAATCAATATATAAATGCAGATCATGAAGGTCTGCATTCTTTCAAAATCAATCAGATGTTTCTTCCGGTAACATCGCGGAAATTGTAGACAGCACCAATCAGGTTTGCATCATTATGGTAGCGGCAGGCCATGATCTCCGGTTTCTGGATCAGGTGCATGAACGCACTGTCAAATTTTTTATCTGCTGCTTCTTGGACAAGCTGCAGAAACATCGGTTCATTGGAGATGCCGCCTCCAATCAGCACGCGCTCTACGTCCAGGGCTGCCTGCAGATTGTAGATATGGAACGCAAGGTGATAGCAGTAATCTTTAATTCCCAACAGTACCTGTTCGTTGTGTTCTTCCTTAATCAGTTTGAATGCTTTCAGACCGTCAATGTTTTCCAGTCCGGAAGCTTTTCTGACCGCTTCCTTAAGACCGGGAATGCCATTGTATACTGCAAAGTTATCAGAATCTCCGTTGCGCTCCTCTACATCACCGCGCAGAAAGGAAAATTCGCCGGAGGTAAAGTGTGTTCCCTGAATCAGATTGCCATTCAGAATGATTGCACCGCCGATACCTGTGCCAAGCACCAGTACAATGCCATTGGAAATTCCCTGCAGATTTCCATATCCCATTTCTGCCATTGCAGCAGATTTTGCATCATTTACGATTGTGACGGGAATGCCGTTCAGAATATTAGATACTTCTTCTGCATAAGGCTCATGATCTACCCAGAGAAAGGCACCGCCGCTATAGGCAAAGCCCTTGTAGCGATCAATAGATCCGGGGATGGACATGCCGATGCCGGCGCAGCCGCTGCCGTGTGCTTCAAAGACTTCTCTAATAGTTCCAAATGTCTTCTCTCTTGCAGATACATCTATTGGTACACTTCCATGATCCGCAAAATTGAGCTGTTCATCAATCACTGCATATTTCAATGCACTTCCGCCCACATCAACTGCAAGGTATTTTTCCATGATCTGCATTCCTCCGGATGACGATTCCTGCATTTATTTTATGCTTTGGAATTGATATCCTCAAGCAATTAACCGTGCATTCATCAACGAAAATCCGAAAATGATACGAAAACAACTAAATAATGCTGCTCTATATCTGCAGAGATAATTGAAACCATTCCTGCATGCAAGTCTCACTATGCTCTGCAGCTATTTTGGCTGAACTTTTGTTCACGCGATTCTATAAAAATTTATTTTCATGGCAGGATTTATATCACTGGAATAAAACTGTGATGCTCCTTTATGGATATATTCATCTGCAATGAAACATATGGATTATACAGATCTCTTCCGTCAAATCCTCGTGCGATACCGCCGGAGCCGATCGCATGAAACTGGTCAGCGACCTTGAGTATCTGTGATTCGAATGTATCCGCTAAATCTGTGTCAAGCTGAAATGAATGATCTCATTGCACATCAATTCATCGGGATTCTGATTCTTTAGGATCGGACAGGTATCAGGAAGCTCATCTGCATCATTCAGAAGGTCTGCGACGGAAGCAGGAAACCTGCCTGAGTATTCTTCTGTTGAAATCCTGACGACCATTTGATTTGCTCCATGAGTATGATTCAAATCATGTACATCAGAATTACTTTTGGATTTTTTCGAGAAAACCAATCATTTCTTTATACACTTTGCGTTCAATGTCACACTTATGCTTGTGTTTATTCAATTTCAATTGACAATTCGGCCCAATGATATTAAATTGATATCACAAAGATACGAATAGGAGTGTGACCTATATGAAAGAGATTGTAATCAGTGGAAAAAAGAATGGCATGTCAATGATGATTCTGTGTATTGCATTGTTTTTGGCATCAATCGTAGTATTTGTGATTGGCATCAATATGGATTCAGCGCCAATGATTGCAGTTCCGGCTATCTGGTGGTGCCTTGAATGGGTCTTTGCTTTTGGGTTTAAGGTACTGAAACCGCAGGAAGCACTGGTTCTGACGCTGTTTGGAAAATATATCGGTACTCTGAAGGGCGATGGCTTCTTCTATGTCAATCCATTTGTGGTTGCCGTTAACCCGGCAGCATCTACAGAACTCGGCCAGAGCGGAGATGTTAAACCGACAGTCAAACTTGCAAATGGTCAGGCTAGTCTGACGAACAAGAAGATTTCTCTGAAGGTAATGACGCTTAGCAATTCACGTCAGAAGATCAATGATGTGCTTGGCAATCCGATAGAGATCAGTGTGGCAGTTACCTGGAAGGTGACCGATACTGCCAAGGCAGTATTCAATGTTGATAACTTCAAAGAGTACCTTTCTCTGATGTGCGATACTGCGGTGCGCAATATTGTCAGAAATTATCCGTATGATGTGGCACCGAATATCGATACAACTGGTGATGGGGAGGCAGATGACGGAAGTCTTCGCGGATCCAGCAGTGTTGTTGCACAGCGCATCAGGGAAGAGATTCAAAAGTCTGTAGAATCTGCCGGCATTGAGATTGTTGATGCTCGCATTACTTATCTTGCCTATGCACAGGAGATTGCCGCTGTTATGCTGCAGAGACAGCAGGCATCAGCAATTATTGATGCTCGCAAGATGATAGTGGACGGAGCTGTTGGAATGGTGGAAATGGCTCTTGAGAAACTCAAGAAAGACGAAGTGGTAGAACTGGATGCCGAACGCAAGGCGGCAATGGTGTCCAATCTCATGGTGGTTCTGTGCGGCAATCATGATGCACAGCCGATCGTCAATTCCGGGAGTCTGTACTAGGTAATGGAAGACAATCGCAAAAAACAGGTGCCGCTGAGACTTTCACCAAAACTGTATGATGCGATCGCTGCTTGGGCAGAAGATGATTTTCGCTCAGTAAATGGACAGATTGAATATCTTCTGTCTGAATGTGTTCGTCAGCGCAGGAAAAACGGCAAATATGTTGGCGAAGATATTGACGTGCCGCCAGAAATAAATATTTAATAGATACAGACAGCCTCTGCGCATAATGCCGGAGGCTTATGCAATCTGAAAGAAAGAAGGAAAGAGAATTGAAAGTCATTCTTCTCTTATATGCAGCGGTGCTGTTTTTTGCCTCTTTGTTTATTATTATCAGAATCTTCAAGCGGAAAGGCTCCAATGGAGGTTTGTATACAGGCCTGCTGATCTGTATGAGTGTGGGCCTGCTGATCAATGTATTCTCAGCATTCAGCCTCGGGGTCGGTGCAGCTTCATTGTGGTGGTATTGTTTTATCTGGTCACTTGTAGAAGTGATCATCTGCTGGCTTGCGTTTCGCTGTTATTTTTGGAATACCAGGAAGGAAAAGGAATGAAAAAATGAGAGAAATAGGTACAGAACAGGATGAAATCTCTGAAGCAATCGGTGCATCGGAAGTGGCACTTTCACATCTGATTAAGGCACAGTCACTTTTGAAAAGTGCAGGCAACTGGGGTGTGGTAGATATTCTTGGCGGCGGCATGATTACAACCTTTCTCAAACATTCGAAGATGAATGATGCGCGCAGCGAACTGCAGATGGCTAAGAATGCACTGATGGATTTTCGAAAGGAACTGCGTGATCTGGATGCCATGATTGATATCAGCATCGGAGAAGATTTCCTGGATTTTGCGGATTACTTCTTTGATGGAGCGATCGCAGATTTTATGGTGCAGTCACGAATTTCAGAAACAAAACGTCAGGTAGATAATACGATCTATCAGGTTCAGCGCATTCACGACAATCTGCTGGATATGATGGAAAAAACTCGCTGACAGTCAGCTGCTGTCAAAGAAATCTGCGGATGAATTGCTAAAATTAAAATCAAAGAAAAGGAGATCGATAACATCGATCTCCTAAGTTCATTGCTGAAATTATCCCTGATCGGCAGGCGGGTATCACAGTCTGCTGATTTTTTTTGCGAAATCCTTAGCGGCGTCAAGATCTTTTCTGTCGGGATGTCCCTTCTGCAGAATCCCAAAAGATCCAGCACAGTGAAACTCCTGCGGCAGCAGGCGGATACCGACATCTGCCAGAAGATCGGCCATCCTGCGATAGGCAGAATTCGTGACTGCTGAAGTGGAGAAGCAGACTGCTTTATTTACCATTGCAGGATCAAGCATTCGAATAAACTGCTTCATACGCTTATCTATATCACCTGCATATACTCCGCTGCCAAGAAACAGCAGGTCTGTCGGCTGCAGAATCGGATGTTCTGTACTCAGCGCTTCAGTATTCAGCGTACTGGCAATGACTTCAGCCACACGTCTGGTATTGCCGTTTCGACTGCAGCAGCGAACAGCGACGATCATAGACCAAAATTACTTTCTGCTCTGGGCAGCCAGATAATTAACGGCACTCAGTGCGGCGACATTTCCCTGACCGGCAGCTTTGATGTACTGATAAGGAAGTCCGGCAACATCGCCAGCCGCAAACAGTCCTTTGATATTTGTCTCCATCTGCAGATTGACTTTAACGGCATTGCCCTCGATTTCCACACCTGGGACAAGCTGAGAAGGAAACTGAGCTTCTCTCAGAATGAATACGGCATCACATGAATATTCACCGGTATCTGTTTTCAAGGCAGACACTTTTTGATCACCGAGAATCTCGACCGGCTTCTGATGTATGACCTCGACCGGCTGATTGAAATGCGGTTCTCCTTTATACAGAGGGAAGTATAGGACACTGGCGCATACTTCACGAAGGAAATCTGCTTCCGCTTCTTCTTTCGGGCTGCCGCCGATGACCGTGACATTCTTTCCCCTGAACAGCGGAGCATCACAGGTAGCACAGTAGCTGACTCCTCTGCCAAGCAGTCTCTCTTCACCGGGATAGGGTTTGCCGGCGACAACGCCGCTGGCGAGAATAACAGAAGACGCTTCGATGAGTTCATTCTGATCTGTCTGCAGGGAGAAAAAATCGCCTAAGGCATAGACTGCAGTGACTTTCTGTTCTTCAATCTCAATGCCCATATCTGTCATCTGACTGGCAAAAGCTGCTGACATAGCTTCACCAGATACTTTTGAAAGTCCGAGATAGTTGTCAACCTCGTGAGCGACCTTCATTTTGCTGCTGAGGTCTTTGGATCCCAGAAGAATAAAATTTTTATTTCTGTTTTTAGCGGTCAGAGCAGCGGATAGACCGGCCGGACCTGTGCCAATAATGGCAATGTCATATCGTGTCATGATAAACCTCCATTTCAGTTACCATCTAATCATAGCAGATCAAATATGAACTTCTGATTATGAAGTTCATCGAGCCATACGATAGATATTCAGCATATCTTCTTCGTCAAGTGATCTGGCTTGACCGCGATGTCCTCCGGACAATTCTGCACACTGGTGTGCCATGAAGCGCATCTGTTCTTCAGTCGGATCAATTCCCAGTTCTTTCATGGTAATCGGCATGCCAATTCGGATATAGAACTGCTTCATGGCTTCAATTCCGTTCAATGCTGTTTCTTCGTCACTGGCTCCTGGATTTACCTGCATGACATTCAATGCGAAGAAAACAAAGCGGTCGAGGCAGAAGCGATATACATAAAGAGCCCAGCTGGGCCAGATCGCTGCCAGTCCTGCTCCATGAGCCACATTAAACAATGCACTCAGTTCATGTTCCAAGCCATGACATGCCCAGTCACCGATGCCGCCGCATCCGGTCAGGCCATTATGAGAAATGCTTCCTGCCCACATGATTTCAGCGCGCGCATCATAGTTATGAGGATCATCTCTCAGAATCTCTGCATTCTTCAGCACTGTGCGCATCAATGCTTCAGCAAGCGCATCCGTCAGCGCTAGATTGCCATCTGGCGTAAAGTAGCGTTCTTCCGTATGCATCAGAATGTCAGTACAGCCGCAGGCTGTCTGGTATGCCGACAGGGTCATTGTCAGCTGTGGATCCAGGATGGCGAATACCGGTCTGCCCAGATCATTTGAATAGCCGCGTTTGATAAGTCCATCTTCATTGGTGATCACTGCAGAATTGCTCATTTCACTGCCGGCTGCGGCAATGGTCAGAATCACACCGACCGGTATCGCTGAAACGGCTTTGCGCAAGCCCATGTAGAAGTCCCAGACATCACCTTCGTCTGCAATGCCATAGCTGATTGCCTTAGCGGTATCGATCACACTGCCGCCGCCTACTGCCAGGATAAAATCTATGTGTTCTCTTCTTCCAAGTTCAATTCCCTGATAGACAAAAGACAGTACCGGATTTGGCATAACACCGTTCAGTTCTATAAAATGAATCTCTGCCTTATTCAAAGATGTTCTGATCTGATCAATGAGTCCGGACTTCAGGGCACTGTGACCCCCATATACAATCAGTACCTTCGCTGCGTGAAATGACTGAATCAGTGATGCTGTCTGCAGTTCAGAATCTCTGCCAAAGATGATGCGTGTAGGTGTGTAATAAATAAAGGGTCTGTTCATGCATGCATTTCCTCTCTGAGCTGGTTCGGTTTCCCTTTGAATATCAGTTAACATAATGAAAAGCATAGCAGATATGAAGAATCAGTATTACTTCTTTGCTCAGTTTACAGTATAAACAGAGTTCTCCCATTAGGGGATGATCCTCGAAAGGCTTCCAATGATATGCTAAACTGAACCCATTGAAAGAGGTATGTATTATATGATGGAGACATTCCGCGGATTATTAATTCCGTTTATCGGCACAGCAGCTGGGGCGGCCTGTGTGCTGTTTATGAAAAACAAGCTCAATCGAGAAATTGAACGGATACTGCAGGGGTTTGCAGCAGGAGTTATGGTTGCGGCAAGTATATGGAGTCTGCTGATTCCTGCCATGGAACAGAGTTCTTCTATGGGACAGTGGTCCTTTATGCCGGCGGTGATCGGATTCTGGATCGGGATTCTGTTTCTGCTGTTTCTGGATAAGACAATACCGCATCTGCATCTCAACAGCGATGCTCCGGAAGGACCGAAGAAGAAAATCAGTAAGACTGCAATGATGGTGCTGGCAGTTACTCTGCATAATATTCCGGAAGGTATGGCTGTCGGTGTGGTCTATGCCGGATGGCTGTCTGGCAGTACGGGAATCACAGCGGCAGGTGCTTTGGCTCTGTCTCTTGGCATTGCAATTCAGAATTTCCCTGAAGGGGCTATCATTTCAATGCCGCTTCACAGTGAAGGATTCTCAAAGGGGAAATCATTCCTGTATGGAACTCTGTCTGGCGCAGTTGAACCAATTGGCGCACTGCTTACCATTATGTTCTCCAGAATGATTGTCCCGGCTTTGCCATATCTGCTGAGCTTTGCGGCTGGAGCAATGATGTATGTGGTTGTTGAAGAACTTATCCCGGAGATGAGCGAAGGAGAGCATTCCAACAGCGGTACCTTGGCATTTGCACTTGGCATGACACTGATGATGGCATTAGATGTTGCACTTGGCTGATCTGAATAAAAAATCCTGAAAGCGGGATTTTTTTTATCCTCCGATGAGAGTTTATAGTCTGAATGACAAGAACTGAAAAATTTAGCTAAAGTCGTATGCGGATGTATGTATGAAAATCGCAGAGGTATGAAGGTATAGGAGTTTCAATATCCCTATTATCTGCAATACCTGAATAGAGAATCATGCTTGCCTTGGAAATCCGTTCGGCATTTCAAATTTCCTGGTAATCATAGCAGTTTCTATTTTTCTGTCATTCTTTGAACGAGACAAGGCAGCAGGGCATTCTTCAAGGCTTTGATCATATTTTTCAAACTCATGATTTCTGCCTCTGCTGTCAGCGCTTCAATGATGAATATCAATGATGAATATCAATGAGATGACAAGAATGCTGCACATTCTGATGCTTATGAAAACACTGGGCATCAGTTTGCCAATTGCCAGCCGGTATTCTGGTTCGATATGCAATGCGACTGAAGACATGAGGGATAGATAATTTGATGACTTAATAGATTTATACGTTCACCTATCTGAATGGCAGGTCCTGTTCTTTGAGCAGAACTTTTGACATATACCCTATAGGGGTATACTGTAACGTCAGTAAATGAGGTGCTGACTATGAAAAAAACAGGAATTGCCGAAATGAACTGCTGCCGGCATACGATGCGTAATGATGAAGAAAAGAAGGACATGCTGATTCGGCTGAGAAGAGCAGAAGGCCAGATCCGCGGAATAGAGAAGATGGTAGAAAATGACAGCTACTGTCCGGAAATACTGATTCAGGTATCGGCAGTAACCAATGCTCTGAACAGTTTTAATAAAGTACTCCTGGCTTCTCATATCCGCGGCTGTGTAACAGATGATATCAAAGCAGGAAAGATGGATTCAATTGATGAACTTACGGAAGTTCTAAAGAAGGTTATGAAATGAAAAGGCAGTATTTCGTTGAAGGAATGAATTGTGCTGCCTGCCAGGGCCATGTCGAAAAGGCAGTATCTGCAGTTGCTGGAGTTGAATCCTGCACGGTGAGTCTCTTGACCAATTCCATGCAGGTGGATGGAACGGCATCTCCATCTTCGGTTATTCAGGCGGTGCAGAATGCCGGCTATGGTGCGAAAGAGAAGAGTACTAACCGATCTACTGCCTCTGAGAGTGCTAAGCTTCAGGCAGAAGAAGATGCGCTTACAGATCGGGAAACACCGCTTTTGAAACGGCGGCTGGTGTATTCAATCGATTTTCTTCTGTTGCTGATGTACATATCCATGGGCCATCATATGCTTGGCTGGCCGCTTCCGGCATTTCTTAATCACAATGTGGTTGCTCTGGGCATGACTCAGATGATCCTGGCAGCAGTGATTATGATCATTAATGAAAAATTCTTCATCAGCGGTTATCGAAGCCTCTTTTCGGGCACTCCCAATATGGATAAACTGGTAGCGCTTGGCTCTTCAGTTTCTTTTGGATGGAGCGTATATATACTGTATCGACTGACTGGAATGATGGCCGATAAGGCATCCATGGAATTAATGATGAAAACCTATTCCAGTGAATTATATTTTGAGTCCGCAGCAATGATTCCTACTCTGATCACTTTGGGTAAAATGCTGGAAGCACGCTCCAAAGGGAAGACAACCAGCGCCCTGAAGGGATTGATGAAACTTGCACCAAAGACTGCTGTATTGATCAGAAATGGCGAAGAAGTAACAGTTGGAATTGATGAAGTGCTGAAGGGTGATTTGTTTGCGGTAAGACCAGGCGAACAGTTTCCGGTTGATGGCATTATTTTGGAAGGCAATACAACAGTTAATGAATCTGCTCTGACAGGGGAATCAATCCCTGTTGATAAAACGGAAAATGATCATGTCTCGGCAGGAACAATTAACGAAACCGGATATTTGAAATGCCGAGCAGAACGTGTCGGTGCAGATACGACAC
>SABF01000294.1 GCA_009929095.1 Erysipelotrichia bacterium | reverse complement strand
TCCTTCTACAATGTTCATTCTCTATTTTCTCCTTCTTTTTTCAACACAAGGTTGATCAGTCGGACATATTCCTGCCATGCTGGATATTCATTCAAATCTACTAAAATTTCAGCAATCTGTGAGTAATACCAGTAATGCTGCTTAGGATCTTTTTGATTGAACTGCTGCCATATTATATCTCCCTGAAGAATCATATCATTGTAAAGAGATCTCATATTAGAAAGCTTGTCGGATAAATATATGATCCTTACACAAACATCATTTGTTGATTTTAAATTTGAAATAGCTTCTTCTTTGCGTCTTCTCCAAGTATTCTCAGCTGGAAGACTGCGGTACTTATTCTCTGTTTCTGCCAGTACCAGATTTGTAATCCTGGTTCCAAATGCAATTTCCATTTCTTCTTTCGTTACTGGTGTATCCTCCAGAACGTCATGAAGAATAGCAGCCGCAATTACTTCATTATCATCTGTCATTGTTGATGCAATGGTTCCAGCCTCAATACCATGAAGAACAGCAGGCTGGAGACTGCATTTTCTTCTTTGTCCATCGAAACTATCAGCAGCAAACTTTACTGCGTGAGTTACTGTATGCATGCGTTAACCTCTTTCAGTTGGATAATTCTTTGTGATGGTAAAAATGTTTCGTCTGTTATCTATAGTGTACTGTACTTCATCGTTTAAATTGTAAACTGAATTATTCTGCAAATCTAGTTTATCCAAGATTTCAGGCATCTGTCTATCATGAATAGTTTCTGCTGTACTTAGGCTGATATGCTTTCCTGAATACTCCATTTGCAGGCTGACATGTCCCGGATAGCACGAGACTCCGACAGATAAATAGTCTTCAATATACTTGCTGATACCGGAATACAGTTTATCAATGATCTGAACGGATGAATGCTTTATATTTTCGGGGACCTGGCGTTCCTCCATTAACTGTTCTGCAAATGTATATATCTGATGTACTGTATCATCACCAGGTTTTACTTTAATTCTTTGATAAGATCCGCTGATCAAAACACCCATCATCGTCTGGTCATCTGATTGCTCAGCATCACCTGCATGTTCTTTTACATCCTGATCGACTTTCTCAAGAATTCTATCCGGATTCATAGAATGATCTGCATGATTCATCAATAGCTGAAGTCGAATGTCCCCGTGCTGCTGGTAATTATGATTCATTGCCTCAGTAATGCCATCGGTATAAAGAAATAGAAAATCACCATCACTAAGGAACAGTTCATTTTCATGATATTGAAAATGATCTATTCCAGCAAGAACAAATCCGCCTCTTGTTCTAAGAAATTCTGCAGGCCTTCCAGCACGTTTCAGAAGAGGAGGATTATGACCTGCATTGACGAACTTCATTCTTCCGCTTGAAATATCCAGCACTCCAACCCATGCAGTTACAAACATATCTATTCCGCTGCTTTCGCAAAGCTGATGATTTGTTCTAGTGCAAGCCTCCGCAGCACTTAACCCATTCATTAGATTATTTTTCAGAAGAGTTTTAGCAATCACCATGAACAGTGCTGCAGGAACACCTTTTCCCGATACATCTGCGATCAGAAAAACCACATGATTGTCATCAATGAAGAAAACATCATAAAAATCTCCTCCCACTTCTTTGGCTGTATTCATGGAAGCACTGATTGAAAATTCTTTGCGGCCGGGAAAATCCGGCTTGATTTTGGGCAGCGTATCTATCTGGATTGCTGTTGCAACACGAAGTTCAGATTCAATCGTTTTTTCGTGTTTTTCAGTATTCTGATAATCACTGATCATATTTAACACAAACGTCATTGTGCCAAACGCAGCTATGTTCGATATTAAATAAGGAAGCGTAATATCTGATACCACTTCAAAAGCAGGATTGATTCCTGTGTGCATCCATAAATACAAAAATACGATAAGCATATGCATTGCTTCCATGGCTGCAGCGATCAGCACTGCATTATGCGTATGAATTTTCCTATGATTATTTACATGTTTCAGCTGGCCGCATGCAATACCTATCAGCAATGTGGAAATACTGGAGGGAATTGCTGTTCCAGAAGCAATTTCCGGCAGACCATAGATTAATCGCTGTATGCCGGCAATCAATCCGGCAATTAAGCCACTTAAGGGACCGCCAAGGCAGCCGGCCATCATCGGACCTACATTGCATATACTGATCAATGCAACGCTGCCTACACTGTATCCGCTAAGTGTTGCATAGATGCCGAATATACCGCCGACTAGTCCAAGAA
>SABF01000293.1 GCA_009929095.1 Erysipelotrichia bacterium | reverse complement strand
ATATTCATCTTTGCGTCCTCTCTACTGTACTGCAGGTGCGGACGATTCCGCATCCTGTACAGCAGAATCAGTAATGGTCAGAATAAACCGGCCGCGTACACTGGATTTAGATACTGCATAAGTTCTTCCATTAATTTCAGAGCTTGGAAGTGAAATGCTGCTGATGCTGTACATACTGAATATATCATGGTAGTTACTATTGGTAAGATCCATATACATCACATAGGTTCCTGAATTTAACACTGACAGATCACTGCTGAAACTGAAGCATGCTTTGGACAGATCATATTTAGAACCGCGGATACTCGTGATGTCAAAGGCGCATGACTTGCTGACAGCCGCAGGTGTCAGCGTGACTGTACTGCCGTCAGCCTCATTTACAAGAATCACGTATTCTTTTGGATTGTCTGAAGCAGAAACAGAAGTACCGTTGATAAATGCAAACCCGTCGATGTTCAGAACAGACTGATCAAAAGCAATGGTATTTGCGCCAAAAACTGAAGCACTGCGATTCGGCTTGGAAATGACGGAAGCATCCAGCTGATTCTTTTCAATACTGATCTCAAGACGATAATTCGTCAGAGCGACTGCCTTGAATACTGCAGTGCAGCCGTCCGCTCGTGCATAAGATTTTGTATCCAGGACTTCCGACCCCTGGTTCATTACCAGCATGGCATTCTTTGCCTCATTGCCATTGCTTACGTTGATCTTCAGATAGTAATTGCCTGGATTCAAAGCATTAAGATCGATCTCTGCAGCATACTGAATCTGCGTATAGTCATATCCATCATACAGATTGTATGCATCGTTCAGACTGGATGTTACTGTATTGACTTCTGTTTCAGATCCGGTTTCCATGTTGACAAGAATAACTGTTTCCTTGATGTCTGTCTGAGCAGCAGAAGCGTTCATACCCTTGATAAAGGCAAGGCCGGAAACTCTTACTGTATGTCCATCTTCTTTATAGACTGCCTGATCTGTACTGCGCATCAGTGTAAGATTGCCAGTATTCTCCGCTTTCAGTGAACAGCCACTGCCAGCTGTCCAATTCTCATATCCGGCGATGCATGCGCAGGCATTGCTTGATGAATCATAGGATGCACCGGTTCCACAGCTGATATCGCTGACCGTCAGTTTCAGAATTCTGGAGCTGCCTTCCGTGGAAACATGATATACCTTTCCGTTCTTGAGCAGATCCTCTGGCAATGCCGCATCCGTACTCAGCTGCCATGAATCATTGTAATCAGCCAGACTGCTGTAAACTGTGGTCATGCTGAAGAAATATGTTCCATTTTTCAGGCTGCTGAGATCAAAGGCACCGGTATAGCCAAGCACATCACTGCCGCTCAATACGGAAGTCAGTTTGACTTCACTGATGTTTTTGAACGACGCATCCTGCAGGAACGCAGTCTGAGATGCAGCATTTTCTTTGGTTACATAGATACCCGGCCGATAATTCTGTCCGGAAATCTGCAGTCTGCCATCTTCTTTAAATACTGCTGAAGTAAGCGATCGTACCGGATCACCAGTCGGCTCTGTACCCTTATTAATCAGGACGGCATTATTAGTTCTTGTTACGCTCGATTTTTTTACCCATCCGACATTGGTACCCCAGTCATACGGAAGAAGACCGGTTGTCTTTGATATTGTCATCGCCTGTCCATTAACGAGATAATCCGTGGATTGAATCTGATACCAGTCACCGTTTCCGGCAGTAATGGAAACCATATGATTTTTCTGATATCTTGCGCCGTACTGAGTACCGTAGAGCACAGAACCCCCGGCACTGCTCAGTACATTTGTAAAGACATCATCAGTAATAACACCAACTGCTGCGGCATTGTAATCTGTAAGCTGTCCGCTCCAGCCGTTATTGCACTTATCGATCTCATAGGCAATTGCGGCAATCTTCATTCCCCAGTAAGGATCACCGGCATATTTCACATTCAACCCAGATCCTTTATTTCCGAGCTGGGAGCCGAAGAATCGCGTATCGTTGGTGTCAGCGTAGCCGCGAAGATTAATTCCCATATGTTCAATGATTGCCTGTGGGATGGATTTGAAATAGGATGCAGAATCCGGATTGGAATCAAACGCAGACCAGCCAAACAGATTATTGCGATTCTTTGCATAATCACTGGTTCCATAGCCTGATTCTAGACATGCCATGGAATAAACCAGCAATGCATTCATGCCATATTGACTCTGGGCATCTAGGAATGTCTGTCCGGTATCCCATAGTTTGCTCGATGAATCCTTGCCCTTGCG
>SABF01000292.1 GCA_009929095.1 Erysipelotrichia bacterium | reverse complement strand
GCTGGAAGAGGTGCTGAGCAGAGTAAAACGCTACCGCGATCAGGTGGATAATCAGATGTGGATTATCGGCAGAGGATTTAACGAGGAACAGTTTGATGTCCCGGTGCGTCCGGATCGAAAGATGCTGGATGAGATATCCAAAGAGCGTCCAATTTCATTAACTCGATCCTGCGGACATCTGATGGCAGTTAATTCCAAGGCACTGGAAATTGCTGGAATTGATGAGAATACACAGGTTGAAGGCGGCAGAATTGATTTTATGCATGGCATCATAGAAGGAAACGCCATTGAACTTGTACATTCTGTATGGCCTGCTGAAACCGTGGAATCCATCATGAAATATATTGAGCGCGGTGCTAAGGAACTGAATCGCTATGGCATTACTGCCTGCGGTACAGATGATTTCATGTCTGTGACGCATGACTGGAAGATGGTACTGGATGCCTTTCTGAAGCTGTCATATCAGGAGAAACTGCATGTTCGGGCGATCGAGCAGTGCGAATTTGAAACGTCGGAAGAGCTGGCACATTTTCTGGATGATGGATACACCACCGGAGTCGGCGATGAATTCTTTCGCATAGGACCGCTGAAGCTGATTGCGGACGGTTCACTTGGGGCAAGAAGCGCAGCAATGTCAAGACCATACCATGATGATCCTGAAAATAAGGGAACCATGCGTATGAGCAGAAGCGAAATGGATACCTGGATCAGACTTGCCAGTCAGTACAACATGCCATCGATTGTTCACTGCATCGGAGATCGGGCATTGGAACAGGTACTGAATCTTTTTGATCATTATGTACTGGAAGACAATCCGCTTCATTTTGGCATTGTGCACTGCCAGATTATGAGACCGGAACAGATAGCACGGATTCTGAAAATGAAACTGGACTGCTATTTTCAGTCACTGTTTATTGAAGATGATGCAGCGATTGTTGAGGCCAGATGCGGAAAGAAACTGGCGTCTGCCAGTTATCCATACCGCACACTATTCGAAGGAACACTTGCGGCAAATGGATCCGATGCACCGGTAGAAGTGCCGAATCCTCTATTGGGCATTCAGCTGGCAGTCACCAGAAAGACCAGCGATGGCAGTCACCAGATGAATCCGTCGGAATGCCTGACAGTGGAGCAGGCAATCGATTCCTATACTGGAAGCGGAATTGATATTCTGCAGCTGAATGACATTACTGGCAGAAGAGCTGCAGAATGCAAGGGAGACTTTACTGTACTGGATACTGATATCACAGAATGTGCACCGGAAGAGATTGGCAAAGCAAAAGTGCTGATGACCGTTGTTAATGGCGAGACGGTATTTGAAATATGATCAGAATGATACGTGAGGATGATTATTTTGCGTGCTGGTGGTGGTATAACTGGTACATTGCTCATACCAACGTATCGTTTGAGACAGAAGCACTTCAGTTTGATGACTTCAAAAAGAGAATTGAATCAATCCGTATCAGATACCCCTGGATTGTTCTGCAGGAGGATAATGATCTGCGTGGATATGCATATCTGGAGCCGTTCAATGAGCGGGCGGCTTATGACTGGACCTGCGGTCTGTCAATTTATGTGGCGCCGGATATGAATCACCATGGATATGGACGCCAGCTGATGAAGGCAATACTTGATCTGGCAAAACTGGATGGCTATCGCAATGTGATTTCTATCATTACAGATACGAATGAAGCATCCATCCAATTTCATCATGCATTTGGGTTTGAAAGCCTGGGTGCTTTCCCGGCTTCCGGCTATAAAAATAATCAGTGGCTAGGTGTGCATTATTATGGCAAAGTATTGAATCCGACACTGGACGCCATGCCGGTTCCCAAGAATCTTGATCCATTTATTGAAAAGAAGGAGAAGAGAATACCTATATCTGAATGAGAAATATTATACTGGCTGGAATCAGTCTTCCCAATGACAGGAATTTTGAAATAAACATGATGGAATGTGCTGAGCTCTGCCGTGCATGCGGCATGACAGTTGCAGCTGTCATCACTCAGCAGTCTCGCTCTATTGATCCTAAAGCGGCATTTCGCAAAGGAAAAATGGAAGAACTGGTGAATACCGCTAAAGCGAATGAAGCAGATGGCATTGTCTTTTACAATCGTCTGCCGCTTGCACCAACAGCTGAGATTGCGGAAGTGTGCGGTGTTCCGGTCATGGACCGCACTGCATTGATTCTGGAAATCTTTTCCAAAAGAGCCCGCAGTCAGCAGGCCAAACTTCAGGTGGAGGCTGCGAGACTGGAGTACGCTCTGCCAAG
>SABF01000291.1 GCA_009929095.1 Erysipelotrichia bacterium | reverse complement strand
GGCTATCATGGTCAGGATCTGATTGACATTGCCGCCAGAATCAAGGAAGAGATTGGAGATCGTTATAAAGATACCGATCCTGCAGAAAGTCTGGAATATTTCCGCGCCTATGGTCTTAAAGCAGAACTTGCCAAGCTCCAGGATGATTTGAAGGAATTCCATGTGGAATTCGATGTCTGGACCAGTGAACAGTCACTGCGCGATCTCGGTCTGGTCGAACAGGCAATTGAGCAGCTGAAGGCACAGGGCTATACCTATGAACAGGATGGTGCTCTGTGGCTAAAGACAACTGACTTTAAGGATGATAAAGATCGAGTGCTGATCAAGAGTGATGGCAGCTATACATATTTCACACCGGATATTGCCTACCATCTTGATAAGCTGAATCGTGGATATGATGAACTGGTAGATCTCTTTGGCGCAGATCATCATGGCTATATTGCTCGGCTTAAGGCTGCGATACAGGCACTTGGATATCCGTCTGACAAGCTTCATGTGGATATTATTCAGATGGCCCGTATGATCAAGGATGGGGAAGAGTTTAAACTTTCCAAGCGTTCTGGCAGGGCAGTAGCCCTGAGGGATCTTCTTGATGAAGCAGGAACGGATGCGGTACGCTGGTACTTTGTATCCCGGGCAGGTGATACCCAGATGGACTTTGATCTGGATATGGCACGCAGACAGTCCAATGAGAATCCGGTATATTATGCCCAGTATGCACATGCAAGAATGTGCTCCGTCATGAATAAGGCAGATGGTATTGACACTCCGCTGCAGTTTGAGCTAATATCATCAGAAAAAGAAATGACACTGCTGAAGCAGATGTCGGAATTCGAAAGTGTTGTTGCGGATGCGGCGGCTACCAGGATGCCGCACAAGATGGTGAATTTCATCAGTCGTTTCGCTCAGTCATTCCACAGCTACTACAACGAATCGAAGATTCTGGATCCGGAAAAACCGGAACTGTCTTCTCAGAGGCTTGCACTTGTGCAGGCGTGTGAGATTGTCATGAAGAACGCATTGAACAGTATCGGCGTTAATGCGCCGGAACACATGTGAAAGGAGATTGCTCATGGCCCCGAAAGAGACAATGACAGATGCAGCATATAATTTAATGGCAAAGCGTAAAAAGGAAATCGAATTTGCGAGACTCTGGCAGGAAGTTGCCAAGACGATTGAGATTCCGCCGGAGAAATTGGCACGCAAGAAAGCACAGTTCTATTCAGAGCTGATGCTGGATACCCGCTTCGCTTCTTTGAAGGGTAATAAGTGGGATCTGCGCAGCCGCCGCAAGTTTGACGAGTTTCACAAGGAAGTTGAAGTCAGCGATATTGACGACGATGTAGATGAAATTGAAGAGGATGAGGAGTCTGAGGGACCCAAGGAATCAGACGAGTACTGAGGACAGAAATCAGATGCAGCGATTGCGGCAGAGCAGAACTCTGGCACAGCAGCTGTGTCTTTTTTTAATGCTTGCTGAGGCAGAGAGAAAATCTATCATACAGAAGATACAGTCGGATGAAGCGGTCAGCCAGAATGGTATATCATAATGACATTGACTGGAGGTACCTCTCATATGTGGGCAATGATTGCGACCTGGCGAATGGCTTTGGAAGGAATTATGAAAGCAGAGCGGCTCTTGAATGAGCACGGCGAAGGAGCACAGGCACTGCTGACGGCAGTGAAGGAAGTGGAAAATAATCCATACTTTAAATCAGTTGGATATGGCGGTCTGCCGAATAGGGAGGGAACAGTAGAACTGGATGCCGGTTTTATGAATGGAAATACAATGGGTGTTGGTGCCGTGTGCGGTGTTCATGACATTGCCAATCCCATTGCGGTAGCAGAAAGTCTTTCTCATCGGGAAGTAAATGCTGTTCTGACATCTAAAGGGGCAGAACTGTATGCAAGGGAATATGGCTTTGAAATCAAAAATATGAAAACGGAACGAGCAGAGATTATTTATGAGAATCGCCTGAAACAGACAGCAGAAACAGAACTGACTCCATACAATGGTCATGATACGGTGGGCGTATGCCTTGTTGATTCAAGTTCTTCGGTATATGCCGGAACCTCGACCAGTGGGCTGTTCATGAAGGATCCGGGGCGTCTTGGCGATTCTCCGATTGTCGGATCCGGATTCTATGCGGACAGCGAAACCGGTGCGGCAAGTGCGACCGGGCTTGGAGAAGATATGATGCGCGGCTGCATATCGTATGAAATCGTACGCAGAATGAAAGAGGGAAAACCGGTACAGCAGGCATGCGATGAAGC
>SABF01000290.1 GCA_009929095.1 Erysipelotrichia bacterium | reverse complement strand
CGATTGCTCAATTGAAGCAGATGGGTATTACCGCAGTCATGATTACCGGGGACAGTCAGCGTACAGCTGAAGCTATCGGCAAAGAGGTTGGAATAGATCTGACAATTGCCGGTGTGCTTCCCCAGGGTAAGCAGCAGGTGATCAAACTGCTGCAGAAGCATGGCAGAACTGCCATGGTCGGTGATGGCATCAACGATGCTCCGGCACTGACCGCTTCAGATACAGGTATTGCAATCGGAGCAGGCACAGATGTTGCGATCGACGCGGCGGATGTGGTACTGGTAAAAAGCAGGCTCAGCGACGTACCGGCTGCGATTCACCTCAGCCGACAGGTATTGAAGAATATCCGCGAGAATCTATTCTGGGCATTCTTCTACAATGTGATATGCATTCCGCTTGCGGCTGGACTGTTTGCGTGGAAACTGAATCCGATGATTGCGGCAGCCGCAATGAGTTTGTCCAGTGTCACGGTCGTGTCCAATTCCCTGAGACTGAATCTTCTGCATCTGGATCGAATGGGACATGGTCATCCTCTGAAACAGCAGGTGTCTTTATCAGCAGATGAATTCGAAACAGAATTGAATAAACTGATCAATCCGACCTGTCCGATTTCTCAAGAAGAGAAATCTGATCGTTCAGCAGTGCTGAAGATCGGTGGTATGATGTGTGAGCATTGTGAGAAACAAATCCGCACGGCTCTGATGAAGGTGGATGGAGTCACTGCAGTTCTGGCAGATCATCATGCTGGACAGGCTGTTATTCAGATGAACAGAGCAGTCGATGAAAAGGATCTGAAAGCTGCAGTACAAGCAGCAGGATATGAATATGCCGGAATCGGCAGAATGGAGAATATGAGTATGACAAGAACAATAAAAATTGAAGGCATGAGATGTGAACACTGCGAAGCATCAGTCAAGAAAGCACTGGAGCAGATACAGGGTGTCGAAAGAGCTGCAGTGAGCAGAACCTCTGGCACTGCAGTTGTCACATTGAGCAGCGATGTCAGCAATGATGTGATGAAGCAGGCAGTTGAAGCAGAAGATTTTCAAGTGGTATCAATCGACTGAATAGAAAGAAGGCATAGAGCAATGCTGAATCAAAGTCGTCTTGAACGGGTAATGAAATACCTCCATACAGCCGGAACTGATGTGATGCTCGTTACCGATCCTGTCGCTATTTTTTATCTGACGGGAAAATGGATCAATCCTGGTGAGCGGTTTCTGGGATTGCTGCTGAAGCAGAATACAGTTCCGGTACTATTTCTCAATGAGCTGTTTCGCTTTGAAGAAGAGATAGGTGTGCGAAAAGTCCATATTACGGATACATCAGATCTAGCATCGGTCATCAGACCGGAAGTAGATTCGAACTGCGTGCTCGGAGTAGACAAGGAAATGGCTGCGAAGTTTCTGCTGCAGCTTATGAATGCGAAACTGGCATCCGGATTTGTGAATGCATCCATTGCAATTGATCAGACAAGAGCTGTTAAGGATGCTCAGGAAATTGCCGTAATGCGTCAGTCATCTCTGATCAATGATCAGGCGATGATGCAATTCAAGCAGCTGATTCATGAAGGAGTATTTGAAGATGAAATAGCTTCTCAATGTCTTGAAATTTATAAGTCATTAGGTGCAGAAGAATATTCCTTTGAACCGATTGTGGCTTTTGGCATCCACTCTGCTGATCCGCATCATATGCCGGATCATACGCAGCTGAAAGAAGGAGATACTGTTCTCTTTGATGTAGGCTGCCGCTATCATGATTACTGTTCGGATATGACCAGAACTTATTTTTATAAAAAAGAACCTTCCGGTGAACATCGCCGTATCTATGAACTGGTACGCAATGCTAATCAGTCAGCAGAAGATATGCTGAAACCAGGAGTGATGATCAGGGATGTAGACCGCCGGGCAAGAAAGATTATTTCTGAAGGCGGTTATGGCATAGATTTCACTCATCGACTTGGTCATTTTATAGGGATTCAGGACCACGACTGGGGAGATGTCTCAGAGGGGAATCAGAGCCTGACAGAAGCAGGCAATATCTTCTCGATTGAGCCTGGTATCTACTCATCTTCACAAATTGGTGTAAGAATAGAAGATTTGGTACTGATTACAGAAAATGGACATGAAGTGCTCAATCATGTATCAAAGGATATTGAAGTGATTGAATAGGAAAGGATCCTTCGTGAAGTGAACCCCAAAGATTGGACAACCAATTGGAGGGGTTTTCTTTATGAGCAAGCTAACAAGAGAACAAAGGATAGAGATCTACAGGAAATGGAAAC
>SABF01000289.1 GCA_009929095.1 Erysipelotrichia bacterium | reverse complement strand
GAAGTTGACGAAAATGAAGACTGTGTTGAATGTGGTAAAGCAGAATATCTGTTTCATCCAGATCGGAATCTATCACTTCACTGAAAGTGTTTTCCATTCCGTATCTGGCTGGATCTACATCTTCTCCGCCAGATATCAGCAGCCCATCCATCTGCGAGGCAATCTGATCAGCTGTTTCTTCGACTACGGTTCCAGTCATCATTGGAATACCGCCGTTTCTGCTTACAAAGGTGAAATAACTTTCGTTGTCGCTGTATTTCCGGCTGGTGTCAGTTTCGCTGTTGGAGCGGGGACTCAGGGCTATCATTGGTCTTCTTATCATATTCTTCTCCAGTACCAGAGTGGAATTCTCTATTCCAATTGAAGTTTAATCTGGTCTCTGCTAGAATACACCTGTTGTGAGGAAGCTGCACTAGTAACATTCAGGATAGCAAAGAGAGACGGGGAATTGGTGAAACCCGGGGTATCTGAACGTGTGAACTCAGCAGCAGAGCATCCGCAGATTCTGACTGCGTTCAAACACAGAAAGAGCGCATGGACATTGTTCATGAACTAAGGTGGTACCGCGTTGATTATGACGTCCTTAGACTGAGGACGCCTTTTATTATTGTCAGGAGGACAGTGCAATGTACGATCATCAGATGATTGAAAAGAAGTGGCAGAAATACTGGAGTGATCATAAGACATTCAAATGTGATGCCAATGATTTTTCACAGCCCAAATACTATGTAATGGATATGTTCCCATATCCGTCAGGACAGGGACTGCATGTTGGCCACCCGGAAGGATACACAGCAACGGATATTGTTGCTCGTATGAAACGCATGCAGGGATTCAATGTCCTTCATCCAATGGGATTTGATGCATTTGGTCTGCCGGCAGAACAGTATGCGCTTAAGACTGGCCATCATCCCGGAGAATTCACATATAAGAACATTGATCATTTCCGTGAACAGATCAAAGCGTTTGGATTCTCTTACGACTGGGACAGAGAAATCTGCACTTGTGATCCGAAATACTATAAATGGACACAGTGGATATTTGAACAGATGTATAAACAGGGTCTGGCATATGTTGCAGAAATGCCTGTCAACTGGTGTCCGGAACTTGGCACTGTACTGGCAAATGAAGAGGTCATTGACGGCAAGAGCGAGCGCGGGGGATATCCGGTCATTCGCAAGCCGATGCGTCAGTGGGTGCTCAGGATCACCGAGTATGCCGAACGTCTTCTGAATGGTCTTGATACCATTGACTGGCCTGATTCCACCAAGGAGATGCAGCGGAACTGGATTGGCAAATCGATTGGTGCTGATGTAGTGCTCCGGGTTAAGGACAGCAATAAGGAATTCACCATATTTACAACTCGATGCGATACGCTGTTCGGTATGACTTACTGCGTACTGTCTCCGGAACATCCTTTTGTCAATGAAATTACGACACCGGAACATGCGGAAGAAGTAATGGCATATCAGAAAGAATGTGCCAAGAAATCAGATCTGGAGCGTACAGATCTGAACAAGGACAAGACAGGTGTATTCACGGGTGCTTAGGCAATCAATCCTGCAATTGGCAGAGAAGTGCCGATCTGGATTTCAGATTATGTGCTTTCAACATACGGAACAGGTGCAATCATGGCTGTTCCAGCTCATGATGATCGTGACTATGCATTTGCCAAAAAATTCGGGCTTCCAATTGTACAGGTTCTTGAAGGCGGCGATATCGAGAAAGCAGCGTATACCGAAGATGGACCTCATATCAACTCTGACTGGATGAACGGAATGGGAAAGCAGGAAGCAATTGATTCCATGCTGGACTGGCTTGAGAAGCATCATTGCGGTGAGAAAAAGGTTCAGTATAAACTGAGAGACTGGCTGTTTTCACGTCAGCGCTACTGGGGGGAACCAATTCCCATCATTCATATGTCTGATGGTACACTTCGGACTGTAGATGAACAGGATCTTCCGCTGGAACTTCCGGTTACTGATAACTATCAGCCAAGCAATGATGGCGAATCGCCTCTGGCCAACTGTGCTGACTGGGTAAATTTGACGATTGATGGACAGAAGGGCATGCGTGAGACCAATACAATGCCGCAGTGGGCTGGTTCCTGCTGGTATTATATTCGCTATGTTGATCCGCACAATGATGAGGCAATTGCTGATAAAAAGCTGCTGGATCACTGGCTCCCGGTTGATCTGTATGTCGGAGGTGCTGAACATGCAGTGCTGCATCTGCTCTATTCAAGATTCTGGCATATAGTGCTGAACGACATTGGTGCAGTATCCTGTGC
>SABF01000288.1 GCA_009929095.1 Erysipelotrichia bacterium | reverse complement strand
TCTTCAGTATAAGAGGAGACTGTATGTGATGACTTTCCCTCATTGATATTGATCTTTACAGTATAGTTTACTAATGCCTGGTCAAGCTTCATGTCCGCGATCCTTCAAAACATCACTTGCCCTTTTCAGCTTAATTCCGCTGGACAATTCTTTATTAAGCTCTTTCATGATACTGACAGTTTCTTCCTTTTTTTCATTGATTGGATCAAACATGCTGATCTGCACAGCAGAAGCATCATCGCTTGCAAAATCACTAAGTGAGATACCGACAAGACGCACTGGATCACCTTCCCAGTTATTATCAAACAGATCCATAGCCTGAACAAACAATTCTTCTGATTTATAAATCATTTGGTTCAGCTTTCGTGATCTGTCTGAGGTCTGAAAATCATAGTATTTTATTCTGATTGAAATCAATGATCCTATTTTACTGCTGCGGATCAGACGCTCAGACAGCTTTCTTGACATCATTCGAAAACAGCCTCTGATTTCATCATAATCTGTTATGTCTTCTAAAAATGTTTCTGATACTCCCATTGATTTAGAATCGTACTCTGTAACAATGGTACGGTCATCATAGCCATGTGCACGCCGGATCATCATCTCGGTGTTTTTTCCCAGAATTGGCTTCAGTGCTTCAAAATCGGTCCAATTGGCCAGATCACCTATCGTATGGATACCAATATCTTCTAAAAGAGGTATTGTCTTGTTTCCAATTCCACGCATATCACCGATTTTCAGAGGCCATAGTTTACTTTCAGCCTCTCGAATTCTCAACACAGTGATACCCATCGGCTTCTTCATGTCGCTTGCCATCTTTGCCATGAACATGTTAGGACCTACACCTATTGAGCAGGGAAGCTTCAGTTCATCCATAATTTGGTGCTGAATCTTCCATGCAAGATCCAGCGGCCTTTCATATTGCATAATTGTTTCTGTCATATCTGCATAGCATTCATCAACAGATGCCTGTTCAATTTCATCAGAGTATCTTCGAATGATTCCAATAAACTGCTCTGACAGGCTGGAATAGAAATGAAAGTGCGGTTCAACAATTATCAATGTTGGACAGAGGTGAACGGCTTCCGATACCGGCATTGCAGAATGTACACCAAACGCTCTTGCTTCATAGCTTGAGGTAGACACTACACTTCTTCTCGTCTGCCCAGATACAGCAATTGGTTTTCCTTTTAGTGACGGATCGAGAATACATTCTGCATTTGCGTAGAATGCATTCATATCAATATGAAAATACACACGGGACATAATCAGTGTCTGCTTCTTTCAAGCAGTTCTTCAGAAGCCTTTCTGGACGATTCTGTTATACTTCCTGAAGATATCATTGCAAGCTCATCGATGCATTCATCATGACTGAGTATTTGAACATTTGTATGAGTATGCATATTCTCGGAGTTTTTTGATACAAAATATATTTTATCTGCACAAGCTGCAACCGGTGCAAGATGAGTCACTGCAAATACCTGGCAGTCACTAGAGAGAGTATACATCTTCTTGCCGATAGCCCCAGCGACAGGACCGCTTACACCGCTGTCTATTTCATCAAAAATAACAGTCTGTATCCCTTCCAGACGTGTAAATACTTCTTTCAGACCAAGCATCAGCCTGCTCAGTTCACCGCCGCTGGCTGTCTTGTTCAGAGGCTTTAAATCTTCACCTGGATTCATGGAAATTAAGAATTCGACTCGATCACTTCCAAGCGCTGAAGGCTCCCCATCTTTTATTTCAGTATAAAATCTTGCATTGGGAAGTATTAAATCCTTTAGATTTTCTGCAACTGAAGAATCAAGTTTTCCACTGCCTTTTTTCCGCAGAGAGGACAGTACTGAAGCCTTCTTTTCATACACATCAAAGGCAGCTTGGATTCTCTTGTCCATCTCATTGAGGTAATGATTGCGATTCTGAATCAGTTCGATCTTCTGTTCTAGTTCCTTCTTCTGCTCCATAATAGCAGGAATGGAATTACCAAATTTTCTCTTCAGGTTTTGAATCAGAAATAATCTTTCTTCCATAGCATTGATATCATCTTCGCTTAATTCCATGGAATCCAGTACTTTTCTCATCGAATCTACAGCGTCATTCAGTGCATAATAAGAATCATTAATACAGGTCTTTGCGTCATCAAGATTCAGTTCGCTGCCAAGAGATTGAACAAGATGATTCATTTCATGAAGTGGATCAGATAGTTCATTGTCATAACCATCAATGATTTCATTCAGTCTGTCAAAAGAATTTTTTACTGCTTTGTACTGTTTCTCTTTCTGTTCTAATTC
>SABF01000287.1 GCA_009929095.1 Erysipelotrichia bacterium | reverse complement strand
TCAAAATCATTAATAACTTCAAAAGGTGCATGAAAATGCATCTTTTTGGTTTCTGAGAACCTGCATAAGCGTGCCTTTGGATCTTCCGGAAGGCACTGTTGTGTATTACACAAAAGCCGGTAACTATGTCCATTTCACGAAAGAAAAGAAATATCTGAAGGATAAGAAGTACAGCGAAAATGGCAGGGTAAGTATCGGGAAACTATTGCTCTTCCCAATACTCTGTTTTTAGGCCCGGATGGCTGTATGTACTTGGCGTCAATGAAGCTCAAAGTATTGGGTAATCGCTGGTACCGGATATGAGGAAGAAGCGGATAGTTATTATCTGTTGCCTGAAGAGTCGGCGGAAATTATGATCAATTGGATTGACAAGCACATAATGGGCATGTATCTGCAAGATGCGGTCTATCTGCCGGGACTGAGATTGCCTTGGAAGTACGGTCAGAAAGATCAGGCATTCCCGGTATGCTATTATTGAAAGTACGCTGTTGGAACCCATTGCCGCTGTCAGAACTTTGGCAAAACCGATGCATGATCTTTTGTATAGTATGGTGAAGCAGAGATGGTTTGCGAAGATGCAGCCCGAAGTATTGTATTTGCCGCAGAATACTTCAAGCAATATTTCCGCGACAGCTCCAGAATGAGATGGGAAACACTGATGAATACTGCGATAAGCAATATACTTACCTGCAGAAGGACTGAAATATGGTCATCTGAATCTTTGCTTTCCAGATCAATATCTGAAACTGTTTCCTGATATCTGCGCTGATCATAGAGCACAATAGCTATCTTATAAGATAAAAAACATGCAGAATGCAAAACACATCAATTGGAAAATTCTTGTCAAAGCATCACTGCATCAAGGATAATAAGTTAGAAACAAATAGAGGAGATAACTGCGAATGATCGTTGGATGTGTTAAGGAAATCAAGAATAACGAATTCAGAGTTGGCCTGACACCGGATAATGTCAGAAGCTATGTCAGTGCAGGACATACAGTTTATATCGAATCGTCGGCTGGAATGGGTTCTGGATTTACTGATGAAGAATACATGGATGCTGGTGCTCAGCTGAAACCCGCAAAGGAAATCTGGGATCAGTGTGAAATGATGGTAAAGGTCAAGGAACCGATGCCATGCGAATACCCGCTGTTCCATAAAGGACTGATTCTGTATACATATTTTCATTTAGCTGCTGACAGAGAACTGCTGGATGTTCTGCTGAAGGCTGGGGTTAGCAGCGTGGCCTATGAGACACTGATGGAAACGGATGGCAGTCTGCCTCTGCTTTCACCGATGAGCCAGGTGGCTGGACGCCTGAGCATCCAGGAAGGGGCTAAGTATCTTGAAAAGAGATTCGGCGGTGAAGGAATCCTGCTTGCCGGTGTTCCGGGAACTCCAAAGGCTAATGTTGTCATACTTGGCGGAGGCAGTGTAGGAACCAATGCATGCAAGCTTGCTGTAGGCATGGGTGCCAATGTCACAATTCTTGATATCAGCCTGAAACGTTTGGAATATCTGGACAGCCTGTTTGGCTCAGTCATCCAGACACTGGTATCCAGTGAACTGAATATTGAACGGGTGATCAAGGATGCAGACCTTGTGATCGGCTGTGTTCTGGTGCCGGGTGGATCTACTCCGAAAGTATTCAAGGAGAAGTATCTGAAGGAAATGAAGACTGGAGCAGTCTTCGTGGATGTGGCAGTAGACCAGGGCGGCTGCGGTGAAACAACACATGCAACAACCCACGATGATCCGGTCTATGTGGTAGATGGTGTTGTGCATTACTGTGTCGGCAATATGCCTGGTGCAGTACCGCGTACTTCCACGATTGCATTGACTAACGCGACGGTAAAGTATGGTCTGGATATTGCGAAAGCCGGACTGGAAGATGCCTGCAAAAAGAGTACTGTGATTACCTCCGGTGTAAATACCTATGCCGGAAAGATCACCTGCAGAAATGTCGCTGACAGCTTCGATGACTGCAGCTATACTGATCTTAAGGAAATGATTTAAAAAATGCATCAGTCCTCTCATTGCAGAAGACTGATGCATTTTCATTAGAAGTAGACGTAGCCTTGAATATTTCCCTGTGCACTGCTGATGGTGCGTTCATTGTAGCCGCCGTTCCAGCCGCCTTCACGAATGTGTATGGAATCACCGCTGACGCCGTCAACAAATGCAACGTGCGCAGAGAAAACGATGATTGAGTTTACTGCTGGAGTGGAACCGGTCGCATAACCGGCCGCTGCTGCTGAACCAAGCCAGGCTCCGGCATTTCCCCATTGCGGCGGAAGCG
>SABF01000029.1 GCA_009929095.1 Erysipelotrichia bacterium | reverse complement strand
GATCACAAGACACAGTGAAGAAATCAAGATATCGAATGTCCGCTTGATAATAGTAAATTCTTTATTGGCAGAAACGTCTCCGACTCTGAGCATCGGCAGATGAAACAGATGAATTGCTCTGGCTCCGCTCATGATCAGATCCCCAATATTTGGAATTGTATATACATCGATTTTCTTTTCCACACAATGAATCAGAATTTCATTTCTTCCCCGGCCTATGACATCCGTCATGAATACGGCTTCCGTCTCATCCAGAATCGACATATCCTTCAGACAGTCTTCTGCGGTTATCACCCTGGTGATCTTGAATTTCTTTTTCATTCCATAGGACTCAATCAAATCTGCTATATGAATGCGTTCATCATAGATCACGATACAGTTCAGGGGTGGAAACTTTCGAAAATACCATTCATTGGCCGCCTTGGCCCAGATGGAAGCAAGTGCAATCTGACATGCAAAGACAATCAGCAGTGGAATTATACTCGGCAGTTTCTTAGAAAGCAGAATCAATACAATATAAATAATTGCATTAGAGAACAGGGCAGCCAGTGCCTGACTGTATATGATCTCCGATATTCTAAACAGTGATACAAGAAAACCGCCATAAAGTTTGCAATAGGAAAAATAGAGAATCGAATAAAGCAGAATCAGAAATACCTGCCCATTCCGATAATACGGTGCTGCGGTTTTTCCTGAGTAATAAAGCAGCCAACTGATGACAAATGGCATTACCATCAACACCAGATCCAGCACCTTAACAGCATCCACTAACTTGTCGTGTTTCAGTTTACCAGACATAAATCCCCCATAAATGCCTTATGCAGAGGCATTTATGCGGACAGCATAATTGTCTCTGTCGTTTTACTGTCAGAAGCCGCATTCAGCTGCATGTTTCATCCCCCTATTCATGAATACCTGCCTCCGCAATTGTACTTAAATTATAGATGATTCTTTCTTTTTCTAATTATGAATATGCACACGCATATGAGTACCCTGTCATCAGATAAAATCATGTAAATGGCAATTAGTTTGAATCGATAGTGAGTGCTGATTCAAGTGCTTTCATTTTCTCTGAACTTTCAGTAGAATTAATAAAAGAAGCCTGTTGAAAACATGGAGGTGAATATTCACATGCAGATATATGAATCCGCTGAAGATTATCTGGAATCGATCCTGATGATTCAGGAACAGAAAGGTGTTGTACACAGCGTAGATATTGCAAATGAAAAAGAGTACTCCAAGGCGTCTGTATCCATTGCCATGAAGAAACTGAGAGAGAACGGCTATATCTCCATGAAAGCAGATGGTGCCATTACCCTGCTTCCGCCTGGCAAAGAGATTGCCGAGCATATCTATGAACGCCATCGGATTCTCAGTGATCTGTTTATCTCTCTGGGTGTCAGCAAGGATATCGCGCAGATAGATGCGTGCCGGGTCGAGCATGACCTCAGTGATGAAACATTCAATCGGATCAAGGAACACGCCATGATATGTGAATCACCCGTTCATAGCAAAAAGAAATAAATCATCCCAGGCGGCAGTGCCGCCTTTTCAAAAACAGAAAGCGAGGATTCTCATGTGATTCTGATCAAGCATGCTGATGTATATGCACCGGAACATCTCGGCATCAATGATGTACTGATGGAAGGAACGCAGCTCTCTCTGATTCAAGATCATATTTCAGACTGTGAACATATCCCCGGCATTGAGATCATTGATGCCGAAGGAAAGAAACTCATTCCCGGCTTTATTGATATGCATGAGCATATCCTTGGCGGCGGCGGGGAAGGCGGTCCTTATCTGCGCACACCGGAAGCTTCCATTAAAACGCTGATCTCCTGCGGAGTCACTACAGCAGTTGGTCTTCTTGGCACAGATGGCATTGGCAGAAGCCTTGCCAGCCTGATTGAAAAGGCAAGAGCACTCAGTCACGACGGCATCACGGTATTCATTCTGACCGGTTCCTATGGCTATCCGCCGGTTGCCTTCTTTGACAGTGTTGAAAAGGATATTCTTCTGATTGATCTGGTCATCGGGGTCAAGACAGCCATGTCGGATCATCGCAGTTCTTCCATTACCGGTGAAGAACTGATCCGCCTTGCTGCAGATGCAAGACGCGGCGGACTGCTGGCCGGGAAACCCGGTTATGTAACAATACATATGGGCAGCGGAAAAGACATGCTGAATCCGCTCTTCTATGCTCTGGATCATTCTGATATCCCGGTGCGCATCTTCCAGCCTACACATATGGGCAGAACGAAGGAGCTGTTTGCCCAGGGAATGAAGCTGATGGAACGCGGCGGCACTATTGATATTACTGCCGGTGAAGATGCAGAGCACTGCATCACAACTGCTGATCAGCTGATTCAGGCATTTGAAGCCGGGTATGCTGACCAGATTACCGTCACAACAGACGCCTACGGATCCATGCCGATATTCAATGAGCAGAAGGAACTGACAGGCATGACATACGGCATACCTGACGGAATTCTGAATACACTGAAGATTCTGGTATACGAGCGGAACATTGCAATGGAAACTGCTCTGAAGCCATTTACGGTCAATCCGGCATCTGTCATTGGGCTGAAAGATCATAAGGGATGCCTAAAGAAAGACGCGGATGCAGACTGCATCCTGCTGAATGAAACAGCTGGTATTGATACTGTCATTGCCAAGGGCAAAACTGCATTCCGGGATGGGAATGCAGTCATACACGGCATGTTTGAATAATGAATCGCTGAAACCTGAAGTGCAGTCTCTGCACTCGGGTTTTTTTACTTCAGTTTCAGGCCATCGTGAAAGGCATTGCCTGTCTTTTTGCCTAGTGCAAGATAGTCATGATTTGCCGCATCAAAAACGATTGGCTGCAGTTTTGATGGATCAATGCTTCCCTTTTCGTCCAGTATGGATTCTTCTGCACATGCATTGACAATATCTCCCACCATGATCCCGGTATCCGGATCATAGCTGATCAGACTGCATTCCAGAGCCAGAGGAAGCTCATCAATCAGCGGTGCATTTACATGATCTGCTCTGACTGTATGCAGTCCGCTTTTTTCAATCTTATCCGGGCAGTCATTGCCGCTGACCAGTCCGAGATAGTCACAGGCTGCAGTGTAAGGAGCAGCAGCCATGGATACGGTAAATGCCTTCTGCTTCAGAATGTTCTTTACCGTCTTATGTCCGGCACTCAGGCACATGGAAATCTGATGATCGCCGCTGATGCCTCCCCAGGCAGCGTTCATTGCATCAGGAGTGCCTTCTTCATCATAGGAGGCAATGATCAGCACCGGCTGAGGATACAGGTATGACTTGGCACCAAAATCTTTTCTCATGGATCAGTTCTCTCTTTCTGGCATTTGTGATTCCCTGTCGTTTCAGTAAAACTGCAGACTATTTCAGTCTGCAGAATTGATAATATCTTCAATACGGTGTTTTTCAAACATCATTTTCTCATACTGCGGCATCAGATTATCCGTACTTCCGGCACGCAGTGTTTCTACAATCGGATTCAGTTCATTGAAGACCCCTGTCAGACCGAGATTGCTGATAACCCCCTTCAGTCCGTGCGCCGCTTCAAATCCGGCTTTGACATTCTTCTCTTCCAGAGCTTTCTTCAGCGCTTCAAACTGCGGATCTGCCATTTCCCGCTGAATGCAGGATACCAGAAACTCTTCATCATCAATACAGCGATGAATCGCTCCTTTCATATCACATCCTGCCGCTTCCAGTTCTTTCAATTTCGGAATCATACGAATGAATTTCCTTCTTTCTTTTACTGATTGCCTAATTTCTGATCTCCGCCAAAATCGCTGATGGCATAACAGTATGCAAATTCAACTTGGCGGCTCTGGTTCTTCCTGTTTATTGCTAAAATAATAGCATAACAGCTGAAGAAATACACGGCATAACATGAATTATGAGCTTCCTCAGGACAGAGAAGACACACTGATGCAGTCATTGCTCTGCAGAAGAATGCATGAAACAGAGGAATCACATGCGGCAGATTACGCCGGAGCGGAGAAAATCGCATGAAAGAACAGACAGTACACGTTAATCATCTGGTCACGAAGTCAAATCTTCCTGTCAGCGATTACGTGATCAATCCATACATTGGATGTCCGCACGGATGTCGATACTGCTATGCGCGATTCATGAAGCGCTTTACAAAACACGAAGAGGCGTGGGGTGAATTTGTCGACATCAAAGAAACCGACGAGCCTCTGCAGATTGAAAAACTTGAGGGAAAGCGTGTTTTCCTATCTTCTGTCACAGATCCATATAACCCGGCAGAAGAAAAATACCAGAAAACACGCGGTATACTGCAGGAACTGACAGCCTGTGACTGTTTCCTGTCCATTTCAACCAGATCATCTCTGATCCTGCGTGATATTGATCTTCTGAAACAGATGAAGCATCTGACAGTATCAGTTTCGCTGAACACCCTGAACGAAGAGTTCCGGGAGGATATGGATCACGGTGCTTCGACTGCTGATCGTCTGCGCACACTGAAAACTCTGCATGAGAATGGCATCTATGCCATTCTATTCCTGTCTCCAATATTTCCGGGCATCACTGATTTCAAAGAGATTCTTGAGATATCAAAAGACTTCACGGATCATTACTGGTTCGAGAACCTGAATCTGAGAGAACCTTTCCGAAGTGATATTCTTGCATACATCGATCAGAAGTATCCGCATCTGCATGATCTATACGAAAGTATTTATAAAAAGAAGGATATGACCTATTGGCAGAACTATTCCGCCGAAATTGATCAGTACTGCCATACCCATTCTGTTTCATATACAAACTTCTTTTATCATTCACAGCTGGTCAGAGACAGAAAAGCAAAAGAATCCAGCGCCAGAAATACGTAAGCACCGGATGTGAAAAGTGATTTGACTGCATGCTCATTATGCCGGACTGAAGCTATGAAACATTCACAGAGCAGCACAGCACGGAAACTGTGCTGTATTAATTTGCCGTCCAAAACTGTATAATGGGCGTTCTGGCAAATTGCCACCAATCTATCATAGAAAATACATAAAGGAGCATTCAGATATGTCCACAACTTCAAATCTTGGTACCGAACGCATTGGCAGACTTCTTCTTTCGCTCTCCATACCAGCAATCACTGCTCAGCTTGTCAATCTTCTGTATAACATTGTTGATCGCATCTATATCGGCCATCTGGCAGACAGTTCTGCAGCTTTGGGCGGTCTTTCTGTCGGACTTCCGATTATTACTCTGATCATGGCAGTTACCCAGCTCTTCGGTTCCGGCGGTGCACCGCTGGCGGCAATCAAGCTCGGCGAACAGAAACCGGATGAGGCAGAAAAGATTATGACCAATTCTTTTGTTTCCCTAATCGTCTCAGGTGTGATTCTGACAATCATCGTTCTGCTATTTGCTGAACCGCTGCTGTATCTGTTTGGCGCTGATTCTTCAACTATCGGCTATGGTCTGGCCTATATCCGTATCTATGCCTGCGGCACTGTCTTTGTTCAGATTGCCATTGGCATGAATACCTATATCAATACACAGGGATTTGCAAAAACCGGCATGTACACCGTACTGATTGGAGCCGCCCTGAATATTGTTCTGGATCCGGTCTTCATCTTTGTATTTCACATGAACGTACAGGGAGCAGCACTGGCCACGATTCTTTCTCAGGGCGTCTCTGCTGTCTGGGTACTGAAGTTTCTCTTTGGAAAGAAATCAACCCTGCGTATCAGAAAAGCATATTTCAAGCCGGACTGGAAAGTTCTTGCGGCTATCATGGCACTTGGCATCTCCCCGTTTATCATGTCTGCTACAGAAGGACTGCTGCAGATTTCCTTCAACAATCAGATGCTGAAATACGGCGGTACGCTGGCCGTCAGTACAATGGCGATTCTCTTGAGCATCACCCAGCTGATCACTTACCCGATTCAGGGTATCTGTCAGGGTGCCCAGCCGATCATGAGCTATAACTACGGAGCACATAATTACGAACGGGTCAGAGCCTGTTTCCGTCTGCTGTTCAAAATATGCGTAACTGCCTCCGTATGCATCGCCGGAATTGCCATCCTGTTCTCGAGAAATTTTGCGGCTATTTTCTCCGGCGATCCAGATGTCCAGGTATTTGCCAGCTGGGCACTGCGCATTTATCTTGCCGGTCTGACGGTATTCGGTGCACAGATTGCCTGTCAGCAGTCTTTCATGTCACTTGGTCAGGCAAAGCGATCTCTCATGATGGCATTGTTCAGAAAAGCAATCCTGCTGATTCCTCTTGTATTCATCCTGCCGAATATACTTGGCGGCACTGCTTTTGCCATAGAGATATCTTCTGCCGTTGCAGCATACTGCAATGACGGTGCAAGGGTATTTGCCACGCTTCTTGCTGAACCGATTTCTGACATTCTCGCAGCTATCGTAACGACAGCGCTGTTTCTGCAGTTCTATCGCACCCGACTCAGCCCGAATAAAACTTCTGCTGAAGCAGAAGAGATTGACTAAATCATTAACATTTCTTGACCTGTTTGATTTAATGAGGGCGTGCCGGCGGACGAAGATTCCTCTTTGGCCGCTTGCCTGTCATGGCTGTATTTGCAGTCAGTCTGTGACCCGGAAGGTCACAGGATAAATAAGGCTTATTCTTTTCTCTGTCAAAGACATCATCCATTGGCATGCCCGGATAGCCATCATCACCAAGCACCGAACGCACTTCCCGCGGTTTGCTTTTCTGTATTTCCAGGCAGAGATCCTCGTTCACTGCTCTCCCAAGACTTATTGAATTTCTTCCGGTAAAGTCATGCATTTGGTGCAGTCTTGGTCAGACGCACTGAATAGAAGACTGTTCCCAGATAGAAAACCAGAGCAGAGTCAAATGCGGTATCAGCTGCACGAATCAACGCTCCTGATATCACATCCAGATGCGAAAGGAGGAGTGCTCCGACAATGCCAATCATTACAATCGTACTGATTGACACGCAGCGCACAGCACTCAGAAGCATCTGCAGGATTTTATTATCTGGCAGGGATTCAGCGGATCTTTCTTTTATCATCCTAATATCTAAGCAGGCAGCTGTACATGTATAAATTAAAAAAAGTTCATATCATATGATTCGGCTGCAGGTAGTGATCGATCAGATAATGTCCCACACCGCCCTCTTTACAGTCATAGTCTGTCAGTGCATCTGCAAATCTCTTTGTTCCTTCACTGCCATCCTTCAGACACACGCCCCATCCCGACACCTGCAGCAGCGTATTGTCATTTTCATTGTCACCAAATGAAATAATATTCTTCATATCGATATCTGCTTCTTCTGCGTATCGTTTCAATCCGGATCCTTTGTCAATTCCCTGGTGCATGATTTCAACTGTCCCAGGAAAGGTTTCAATAATCTGATAATTTTCGCCAAATCTGGCCAGAAAGGCATCTCGCAGTTCCTGACCATACTCCGGGTCAGAGCGAAACAGAAACTTATATGCCCTCCTATCGCAGAATCCGTCAGCATCACCGGTCTTATCCACAAAGACAAAGCCATGGCGCTTCGCAGATTCCAGCAGTTCCCCCTGAATATACATGGCATTTTGATTGCCGCCGCCTTCTGCATTGATGGATATTCTATGCTTGACAATCATCGGCATCAGGTAATTCAGAATCTCCTTCATTTCCGCAATCGTCATCAGTTCTGCAGCATACATACTGCCGGTATGTCGGTTATATACCATGCCGCCATTCATCCCAACAATGAAATCCAGTTCAAAGCCAAGATTCCAGATTTCTCCGGCATGATGCAGCTTTTCTTCAATTTCTCTGCCTGTAGCCAGTCCAATCATTACTCCATGCTCATGAAGTATCTGAAATGCTTTCCGGGTAGGCTCGGGCAGCAGACCGCCTTTGGAAGTCAATGTCATATCAATATCTGCCGCCACTGCTTCTATATTCTCAATCATCACATTTCCTCTTTCATTCATTCCTGCAGGTTCCTTTGTATCATGCCCCGGAATGTCTATCGCATTATTTTTTCGGCAAGAGACAGAAACCGTTTTTCATTCTGGATCTCATTGGTGACATAGGCACCATTATAGAACAATGCATAATCAGTCCAGGCAGCCGGTGCCATGTAAGCCTCTTTGCATGATTTTATCTGAATGCTTTCAAAAGCAATTCCCGCATCCTCTGCCGCCTTCTGCACTGATGGTACATACTTAGCAGTAAAGGGGCATCCCGCAGTGTAGTACAGCACAAAACCCTGTTTCTGAATCTGCGGATGCCTGACCTGCGAAGCAAAGGAAGGAATCGGTGCCTCATCCTTCAGCGGCAGGTACATCAGAGCAAAGAACGGATCTGCAGTATCTGCCACTTTAAATCCCTTATGTGCCAGATATTGAGGGTCAGACAGGAAAGGCTTCTTTTGAACAGAAGAGAGCACACAGATACCATTCCTGTCCTGTTTCTTCGCATCTTCAATGCATTGCTCAAGCAGATCATCCGCATAACCATGTCCTTTCAATGACCCCGATACCCAGAAGCAGTCAATGAACAGATATCCTTTTGCGTTGATTGGCGCCCAGGCATGTTCTGCCGGGATATACTCCAGAAAGCATTTCCCCCTGACATCCGCCTTCAGAAATACCAATCCTTCCTTCATTCTCTCCTTCAGCCATGCCTTCTTGGATGATACCTGAGGATCATTGTTGCCGGAAATCGCGCAGCAGATGTGCTCTTCTTCCAAATTATCGGATGTGAGTTTGATATACTCCATATACTCTGTCTCTCTTTCCTTTTCGTTGGCCATTCCGGCATTGATTCAGGAATCGATTTCAAATCAGTTTTCCTTTTATAATCATATACCTGCTGCTTCAGTTCTTTGGATGACGCACATCCGGCGAAAACAGCAATTTCAAGCAAAGATGCTGAAACTCTGTCATCTCCTGCTTCAGGCAGCCACAGGAAATTCACAGAAATAATATACTATGTCAGAGTATTAATTCGAACAATACATGCATGTTATTTGAATCGTTGTATAATACGGTCATAGAATCCAATAAAGTTTCCCAATATCGTCTGAGCGGTTGAGGATTGATCAATGAAAGCAGATGCTGTGTATCATATAGAAACTTTTAAACAGGTATTTCGTGACGCACCATTCGGAGTCGGTGTTTTTGATTTGCAGACAGGACAATCGCTGTTTCTGAATGAGGCTTTTTATCGAATCATTGAGTATACGCCAGAAGAATATAACGCCATCATTTCCGATGATCTATCTCTGCTGCTCTATGATCAGGACAAGATCATTACCGAGACAATTAAAAAAGAGCTGCAGGAAACAGGCAGTGTCAAAAATCTTGAATATCGCATCATCAAGAAGAATAAAGGGATCAGTACAATCCAGGTCTCCATTGTCATCATTCATTTGGATGGCAGAACCTGCGCCTTCTGCTATTTTGAAGATGTCACTTCCGAAAGGGAATATCTGGAGCATTTCAAACTGATCGCTGAGAATACTGACAGTTCTATCTCTTTACTGCGTCTGAATGTAAAGGACAAAACCATCAAACTGATCTTTGCGAACGATATCTTCTTCAAGATGGCCGGCGGTTCCCGCGAGAAATACACTGCCGATCCGGAATCTCTGCTTTCCCTGGTGCCTGAAGAAGACCAGAACAACACCGTAGAAGCGATCAGACGTTCCATACTGACAGGAAAACCCCAGGAATTAGAATACCGGCTGTATCAGCCGGATCACACAAGTCGGTGGATGAATCGTCACCTCTCAGCAATCAAGCAGGATGAAGAGAATACCTATCTGCTGTCATCCATTGTCACGGACATCACAGACCTAAAGCAGTCTGAACTTCAGATAAAGCTGGAACAGCAGAACTATCAGAATATTCTGGATAACATGCCGACCGGCTTTGCCAAAATCAGAGTGAACCCAGATGGCAGTTCAACAGTGATCCTGGTCAATCAGGCTTTCTGTAAAATGATCGACATGTCCTATCAGCAGTGCATGGAACTGTATCAGGATTCCTGCCTGGCAGGCATTCACCCGGATGATCTGGAGCATACCGTCGAAGTAATGAGCGGCATTCATGATGGTGCCAGAATTTCAATTACCCATCGACTTCGGAAAAGCACCGGTTCATGGGTCTGGGTCAGAGCTTCCATCTATGCAAAAGAAGAAGACGGGGCTCTAATGCTGTATGTCAACTTTATTGATCTATCCAGGGATCTCGAACAGAAGATCATAACCAATGCCCTTCTGGACAGTCTGCTTGGGGTAGTTATCTACAAGGTGACCGATGACAAGGTCATCACGCAATACTACAGTGAATCCATTGAAAAGCTTTCCGGATACTCTTCTTCGGAACTGCAGCAGCAGGTACAGGAGAATATCCTGTTTGAATTATCGATCTATCCGCCGGATAAGACGCGGGTCATAAATCAGTTTCACCAGTTTGCCAAAGAGAAAAAGCCAGCAAAATTCACCTATCGCTCCTTCAAAAAAAACAGAGCAATTCAATGGCTGTCTGTTTCCGGTACACTGATCCGTGAAGAAGACGGATTTCCTGTCTATTACTGCGTGCTGACCCTGCCGCCTGCAGAGTCATCCCTGTATCAGGGCGTTGTGGAAGATTCCGCCGGTGCAGTCTACATCATTGAACGGGAAACAAGAAATATCATCTACATCAATAAAGAAGGAAGAAATTTCTTCGGAATTCCGGAAGATACTGATGTGACCGGAAATAGCATCCTGAACTACATTTCAACGAATTCCCTGCTGCTGAGCCCGGAAGAAATCAGCAGTCTTGAGTATGATCATTTTCTGATTCTTCATAAGCTCAGCAGGGACCATCGATATTTCACGATCAGAGCAAAAGCTCTGAACTGGAATGACATTGATTCCTATATTATTTATGCCGTAGACGATACGCAGGAATATTCCAAAGCCATGCAGCGGGAGAAACTGCTGAACCAGATTCCGGTCGGCATTGGCATCTATGAGCTGCATCATGAGGATGATATCAAGCAGATTTATATGAGCGACGGCTTCTATAAACTGCTGCATGTCAATCCCGGACTGCATAAGGCGCTGATTGGCAACAGCATCATGCGCGGTGTTCATCCGGCAGATACGGAATCAATCAGGACATTGATAAGAAAACTCAAAAACGGTGCTGATTACGGTGCTGCCGAATATCGCAATCTCTGCTATAGCGGTATTTATCTCTGGGTCAGACTGGTTGCCAATGTAGTCAGAAGAAGCGAAGATGCCATCACTGCCTACTGCGTCTATGAAGATATCTCAGAAGCAGTCACTGCCAGAGAGAATCTGCAGAAAATGAATATCATGCTTCAAAGACAGTATGAGATCGAACAGAAAAAGCATGAATTTCTTGAACATGACAGTATCGCTGCCATGGTATTCAATGAATCACAGGACAAACTGGTGGAGTTCAAACTCAAAGAAGCAATTCCAAATAAGCCTTTTTCCGGGATGAATAAAGCCTCATGCCTGCAGGTGTTATTCAAACTGATACCGGATCCTGATGATCAGAAACATGTCGGCGATTTCTTTGATACTGACAGAATCATTGCTCTCTTCCGCAGCGGTATTACGGAGCATAATGTTGAATTCAGGCTGAGAAGAGTCAATGGCTGTCTGCACTGGACCAGAATAAATGCACAGATCACAGAGAACAAGGATACCGGAGATATCATTTCCTATGTCTTCGCATCAGATATCGACACAGAGAAAGTAAAGATGCTTGTATCGGAATATATTATCTCTGATGAGTCTGATTTCATTCTGCTGCTGAGCACCGTCACTAAGAAAATTGAAGTGCTCCGACTCAGAAGCGGACATGAATGCCCGCTCATGCGTAACTGCAGGATATTTGATTAAAAGTGTCTGTCCGAGCCGAAGGAATACTGTCCTCACCGTGC
>SABF01000286.1 GCA_009929095.1 Erysipelotrichia bacterium | reverse complement strand
GTATGAAGATTGTCATTGATATCCGCAAAGAAACAGATGCAGAAATGATTCTGAACTATTTCTACAAGAATACGGATCTGCAGATTTCTTATAACTACAATAATGTTGTCATTGTTAACAAACGACCTGTTCAGACAGGCCTTCTTGGACTGCTGGATGCTTTTATAGAGTTCCGCAAAGAGGTTGTGACCAGACGTTCACAGTATGAACTGGATCGCATGGAAGCCCGCTGCCATATTATTGAGGGTCTGATGAAGGCCGTTTCCATTGTCGACCAGGTCATTGCCATCATTCGCGCATCCAGGGATAAATCGGATGCTAAAGTAAATCTGATCAGAGAATTCGGTTTTGATGAAATCCAGGCTGAGGCAATTGTAACTCTGCGTCTTTATCGGCTGTCCAATACTGATATTATCCAGCTACGTGAGGAATTTGCTGAACTGGCAAACAAGATTGAGGAAATCAAATCGATTCTGGAAAATGCCAATGTCCTGAGGTCTGTCATTGTCAGGGAATTGAAGGCAGTGAAGAAGGAATATGATGATCCAAGACGCACTCAGCTTGAAGATGAAGTAGCGGATATCACCATTGATCGAACAGCTATGATTGCCAACGAACGGGTTCAGGTTACTGTATCCGAAGATGGCTATCTGAAGCGTGTCAGCCTGCGCTCCTATACCGCCAGTGCCGGTACCGAAACCGGGCTGAAAACAGGCGATCATCTGATCGGCAGTATGGAATGTGATACACTTGATACCCTGCTGCTGTTTACTTCCAAGGGCAACTATGCATATCTGCCGATATGGCAGATTGACGATGCCAAGTGGAAAGATATAGGTGCACATCTGAACAAGCAGGTTCGCATTGAAGGCGATGATAAGATCAGAGCGGCAGTGCTTGTGAAGAATTTTGACACCTATGCCTGGATTGTGACCGCTGCTTCCAATGGTCAGGTAAAGAAGACACCGGTAGATCTGTTTCCGGTTCAGCGCAACTCAAGAGTTGCACCATGCATGCTGCTGGCACCAGGCTGTGAACTGGTAAGTGCTTCGCTGGCATATGCTGATCAGCAGATTGTCTATGTAACAAAAGACGGCTATTCCTGCCGCTATGATGCAGGACAGATTCCAGCGATGGGAATCAAGGCAAGAGGTGTAAAGGGAATCAATCTGAGCAAGGGTGATGTGCTGACAGATGCCTGCATTGCAGAAATGGACTGCCAGGCAATGCTCTATCTGACTGCCGGAGGAGCGATGAAGCGTGTGAAGATTGATGAGATTCCTTCTGTTAATCGTCCGGCTAAAGGCAATCTGATCTGCAAGCGCATCAAATCAAATCCGTCAGTACTTCAGACAGTCAGGTCGATTGCTTCTTATGACACGCTGTATTTCTATGATCCGGAAGAGCAGATTCTTCACGCTTCAGAGATTCCTCTGAAGCCGACAGATACTTCATTCAGTTCACCGCTTGTCCTGAAATCGGGATGGTATCTGAGAAAAGGCATTGAAGAATGCCGTATTGTCGATCGCCCGGCTGATGAACAGGCAGACGAACTGCACGAAGATGTTGAAAAGATTTCACTTTTCAGCGATGATAATAACAGTGAGAAATAAACAGGAGACTCAAAACATAATCGGATAAGAGAAAGGTGATTTCAATATGGCTGTTTGCAAAGGCTGCGGCGCAGTGCTGCAGAACAATGATCCAAAGGCAGTTGGCTATACGCCAAAAGACGGCAGTGAATACTGTCAGAGATGTTTCCGCCTGATGCATTATGATGATCTGACTGTTTCCATGCGAACTGGGATTGATCCGGATGCGATTATTTCGGAGATTTCCGGCATGAATGCACTGGTCCTGTGGGTAGTGGATCTGTTTGATTTTGAGGCCGGCATGATACCGGGACTTTCCAGAAAACTTCCCGGTAAGGATATTGTCATGGTATGTGCCAAGCGAGATATTCTTCCGGCTACGCTGAACCATGAAAAGATCGCCCGCTTTGTATTTGCCCGTCTGAAGGAACTGAATATTCAGGTGAAGGGATTGGTGCTGACGTCCAAGTTGCGCAGTGAAGGCATAGAAGAAGTCAGAGAAGCAATCCGGATGCTTGGACATGGCAGACCGGTTGTCGTCATTGGCCGGGCGAACTCTGGAAAATCAACGCTGCTGAATCATCTTTTAGGCAGTGATATTCTGACTTCATCACGCTATCCGGGAACTACACTGGAGATGAACCGGATTGAACAGGACGGAGTCGTCTATGTTGATACGCCAGGTATTGAAATAGAGAACTCACTTCTGATG
>SABF01000028.1 GCA_009929095.1 Erysipelotrichia bacterium | reverse complement strand
ATACCGATACCGGCCGGGTCATCTGTGTTCTGGATTGTGCCAGTTGAAAGTCTTGACATAGAAGCTTTCATGCCCGTGACGTTCTTGGTGTAGCTGGACCATACGCTGAATGCTGTGTCGTTGTTGTTGATTCTCATGGTAAACCTTCCTTAGTGTTGTTTACTGACATCCTGTCAGCATCCGCCTTATTCATGTTAAGTCCTTTCCCGCGGATATGAATCGGACTTCAAGTTTTTAATGCTTTTGTTTTGCTGTTCTAATGCCGATGGAAGTTAAAAGAAACTGTGACAGTTTCCACGAAAAGAACCTTTGAGGAGTTCTTATCGGAACTTCATGTTTTTTTTCCCATTCTTCAGCACCTCCTTGTTCTTTTTATTCTCAAGTTTAAAATGCATTTGAATCTTTGTTGTTTTGTCTGCCGGGAGCCTTAACCGCATATTCCATGCCCGACTCCGCAATGTGTATGAAAACTCGCTTTTCGAGTCTAAAACATCCTTTTCCGTCTTTGCATCACCGGCATTCCGCCGGTCTTTGCCTCATTCATCTCATGCCATGGTCTATACGCAAAAAAAATGCCCGCATGAATTTCTCACGCGGGCATTGATGTTTTATTAATGGAATATATTTAAGAAAAACTCAGGTTTTGAGTTCGGAAATAAGCGGAGGAAGTATTTCTTTGAGATCCCCTGCCCCTATCACTGCGATCAGTTCGCCGCCGGAAAGGCCACCCCTGATCCCGTGTGCTATTTCCTTCCATGCACCTTCAACCGATTTCGCTTTTCCTCCTATTTTCGAGGCCAGATCACCGGAATTCAACTCTTCTGACTTGGTCCATGCCGAAAATACGGGGGTGATGTATATTGCATCAGCTTTTGAAAGTTCGACTGCAAATTCATTGAAATACTTTGCCACGCTGCGTTTGGAATACACTTCAATCATCTGGCAGTTGCCATTTACCAGTTTAACAGAGAGAATATCTGCAGATGCATGCCACTCGTACTGCCACTGAACTACATCCTCCCAGTAAATCAGAGCACAGTCAGTGCGTTCTCTGTCATTATAAAGAATCAGATACTGCGGTGTGAACTGCAGAAGCATATGATCCGGAAGCAGCCACATGGCAAATAGCGACAGTGTCATCAGACAGATGCCGATGCCGGCAGCAGTACTGCTGATGAAAAGACAGATCAGGCCTGTTATCATCATCGCAAGCAGCTGAGGCACTGGCTTAACCCGCACAGTCTTGACAAGCGGTCCAAGAGGCGGCAGGTTTCTGATACGTATCATTTGAGATTTCATACCTCAAATTATACACCAGGCTATTTCCTGTTTCTGCTATACTATGGAACAGAAATGAGAGGTTCTATGTCCAAGCCTATTTCCTTTGAAATCACACATGTCTGTAAGCAGTCCGGAGCCCGCACAGGTATCCTGCATACTCCGCACGGAGATGTCGAAACCCCTATGTTCATGCCCGTCGGCACTCAGGCAACCGTAAAGTTCATCTCTCCGGAAGAACTGTACCGGATGAACGCCGGAATTGTACTGGCCAATACTTATCACCTATGGCTGAGACCGGGAGAAGATATTGTTGCCAAAGCTGGCGGCGTCCAGAAATTCATGAATTACAAAGGTCCAATGCTGACTGATTCCGGCGGATTTCAGGTATTTTCTCTGGCCGATACCCGAAAAATTAAAGAGGAAGGCGTTACTTTCCGAAATACTCTGAATGGTGACATGCTGTTTCTCTCACCTGAGAAAAGCATTCAGATTCAGAATAAGATTGGCGCTGATATCATGATGTCCTTTGATGAATGTATCCCATATCCGGCAGCCAGAGATTATGTTGAAAAGTCCGTGCAGAGAACTCTGCGCTGGGCAGCACGAGGAAAAGCAGCCAATCAGCGCCCGGAAGAACAGGCTTTATTTGGCATTGTTCAAGGCGGAGATCATGAGGATCTGCGTGATTACTGTGCGGAGAAACTGGTTGAGATGGATTTTGACGGCTACTCCATCGGCGGCACATCTGTCGGTGAGGATAAAGAAACGATGTATCGCATGGTTCGCTGGTCACAGGAGAAACTGCCGCTGGACAAGCCAAGATATCTGATGGGTGTCGGAGCAGTAAATGATCTGCTGGAATCCGTTTCAATGAATATCGATATGTGTGACTGTGTGCTGCCGACCCGAATTGCAAGACACGGAACCCTGATGACAAAACAGGGGCGCATTAATATTCGCAAGGCAATGTATGCAGAAGACTTTACCCCGCTGGACCCAACCTGTGACTGCTACTGCTGTCAGAATTACACGAAAGCTTATCTGCATCATCTGTTCCGTACTGATGAAGGCTTTGGCACAAGACTGATGTCCATTCACAATCTGCGCTTTCTGCTTAAACTGATGGAAGACGCAAGATCTGCAATCAGGGAAGACCGATTTAATGATTTTAAAAAAGAAACCCTTGAAACAATGAACTTCGATTCCAGAGGATTCTGAGAAGATCTCACACGAGATCTTCTTTTTCACTATATTTTTATTGTTTATCAATATTTTTCTATTGATTTTCATTCACTTTGATACTATATTACTCCTGTATGGAGGATCTTATTTATGAATTATGAACAGAAACAGATTCGCATTACCAGATATCTGACACTTATATTTTTCATTGTTGCAGTAATCATGGCAGTGAACGGAATGAAATTTGTCAGAGAGTTTTTACCCGCAATACACAGCAGTCATATCGCATTCCTCGATGACAATGCCTTCATAATCATCCTGGTGCTTGGCTATTGCTGTGCCGCTTCACTGATCGCAATGCTGTTTATCATGTACCAGTTTCTGAAGCGCATCGAAACAGGTCTTCTGTTTACCGAAGAAAACATCAGAGCATTGAAGAATATCTGTACCTGCTGTATTTCCGGCTGTGTACTTACCCTTCTGCTTGGCGTCAGTTACAGCAAGTGGCTTCTATTGATTGCAGCCGCGTCAGGATTCATGTCGCTTATCGTCCGAATTATCCAGCATTCTTTTGCCAGAGCGCTCGCCATGAAAGACGAGCTGGATCTGACAATATAGGTGAATAATATGGCAATTAAAGTGAATTTGAATGTCATGATGGCAAAAAGAAACGTCAGTGCCGGTGATCTTGCAGATCGAGTCGGCATAACTCCGGCGAATCTGTCTATTCTAAAAAACAACAAAGCCAGAGCAATTCGCTTCTCTACCCTAGAGGCATTATGCAGGGAACTTGGATGCCAGCCGGCAGATCTTCTGGAATTCGTTGAAGAATAATACTAATAAAGATTGAAAGGACAATTCATATGAGTGCATTCAAACGTACAAACGTAATTTTTACTGCTGCCATTATCTCTTATTTTCCCGCCTGGTATTATGTCCACGAGATCGTCTGTTCCAATACGTGGAGCAGAGGAATGCTGCTGTTCTCAATCATGTACATTGGGTTGATAGAACTTCTGTGCTTCCTGCTTGATCGAAAAGGTTCAAAAGAGAGCATTGTCTGGGCACTGCTGTATCTGCTGCAGAGTATCGCTATGTACTGTTGGGACATGCAGAGCGTCTTAGGTTTCACTCAGATTCTATTCTGGCATCTGTCCGCCGTGTATTATGCATTGGCAAGGTGCGGCGGTCTTTCTGAAAATCGTACTGGGAGAATGCTGATCGCTGATCTGTGTGCCGGCATTTTCATTCTGCCATGGAAGAATATCTTTCTGAGAATCAGAACCATAGCCGCCTATATCTCCTGTGTAAATCAGGACATTCGCAAGACGGCTGCAGGACTGCTGACAGCGGCTATCTCTCTTCTCTGCCTCATATTTGTTTTCACTCAGCTGTCGCAGGCAAGCAGTTCATTTGCCTATCTGACTGATTCCGCATTGAGATTATTCAGTCGTATGCTGAATATCAACAGTATCCTGTATATCCTATTCTCACTGCCAGTCGGAATGTGGCTGTTTGGTTTGATCGGGGGAACATTGAATCGCGATGACCCCGTATTCTCTTGTGAGAAGATCGATCAATGGGTCAATACTCATCAGATGTGTTCTTTCCTGCCATCTTCAATTCTTCTGATTCTGCTGAATGCAGTCTATCTGCTGTTCTTTGGCCTTTCAGTGCAGGAATTCCTAGCTGCATCATCACAGGGTCTGTCCGCGCCGCATGCTGCATCCTTTGCTGTAAGCGGATTCTACCAGCTATGCAACATGGTAATATTTAATACGATGATCCTCAGTGTCATAGGTGCGTTTGCAAAATCAAAGAATTCTAATTCGGTACTGCGTACTTCTTCCTTTGTATTCTCCCTCTGTTCTATATTGTTTGCCCTGCTGGACTTCGGAAAACTGTACACCTATATTCATCTTTACGGTATTACTGAACGGCGATTTACAGCTTTCTTCGCCCTGATATGGCTGCTTGGACTGTCCATACTGATGCTGATCAGCCAGAATAAACCAGTGAATGTAAAACGAATTGCCTTTCTTTCATTAGTCATTGGATTTACTGTTCTGTCCTTATTCAATATCAGTAGTATCGTCGATGCAATGAACAGCAGGTACACTTCCGATATCAATGAAGTCATACATGCAAATATTGCTGAGTCCCCCAAAGCTAACTTTTGATTATTCAATTCAATCTGAATTGCCTCCTATTTTGTTTCACTTATGCTGTGAATCCGCCTTCTGCAAATGAAATACATATTCTATTATCCTGTCTTTGACAGCTGAAACGAGCAAAAATGGTCACAGAACGCATAGCCAGGCGCTTTGTGACCATTACTGTCGAACTGATTGCGATGATCTTTCCAGCATCTCCGTCAATGTCTGTCATAGCCGCATTGAATCCATCAGATTATTTTGCCTGCTCAATCTTTTTTGTGATCAAGCTGGCACAGGAGCTGATCCGCTGCCTCACCATCTTTTATAACAGCAGTATTCTTGATAACTGCTGCTGGATCGTTTGGATTCTATCTTTACTTCTTTGGCTGCCGTTCGTGTTAAATAGGCATAGATCAACAAAGTCGTTACGTCCTATCTATCGATATTGTATTGGATTCAAGGCAATATCATGATTCTCTTTTTCGGTTTTTTGAAAAATTGATTAATAACATAATCGTAATTATCCATGTCACTAAACATTTTGTTGGTTTCACTTCCCTGTTCGGAGTCAGTGCAGTATATGAAACGGCTGCATCCAAAGTCACAAAGCACTTTCTGTCCAAGTGGTATGAGAATATCTTGCTCATTCCCGATTTCAGAATGAAGTCCAAAGGCAAGTGAGAATCTATCTGCGTCCATGAACAGTCCCATTCCGATAACCCGGCTGAATCTGTTTCCTTTACTCCTGCCATTCTTATCAGTGAAAGTCTGCTGGATATAGAAGTGCTTAGAGTTCTTTGATTTTGTGATACATATCTTCATAGTTCTCACTGCGGCAGCAGCATGATGACAATATCTATGACCATAAAAAGCGCATAAATTAAACAAATTATGCAAGAATAAAAACGGATATTAAGCTGCATTCGAGTATTCAATATATGTGAGTGCTGACAAAGACCCGGGCATCTCTGGTGTCCAATTGGAAGCAGATCAACCTATGGATCCTTTGATGTATATACACACGAGATATCTGTTCAAATTTTATCCTATTTCAAACAATTGCAATATTCTGTCTTTGAGAGGTTATTTTTCATAGCATCTTTTAATGTAACCATCCCTGCTTCATCAATAAGCTCTTTGATTTCATTCACAGAAACCGTCATATTGTTTTTATATGCACGCGTTTGCAAACTGTACTTTTCACGCACTCTATTTTTATTTATTTATCATCATTCTCAATCAGCAGTGCAATAGTTACAATTGGCATGATTCACAAAATCATTCCACGCTGCTGTCATTGGGTTTTCACCAGAAAAAAAGCAATTCAGGCGAACTGCTTTTACTGTGCTATTGACTCATCTTCTTCATGACTGCGGAATACCAGATCATGATCACTCATAGAATCAATGATTGCAAGACTGGTGACTCGGTATCCCTGATCACGCAGAATTTTTCCGCCGCGCTGAAAGCCCTTCTCCACACAGATGCCGATACCAGCCACTGCAGCTCCTGCCTGTTTGCAAATATCGAGAAGACCTTCCGTTGCCTTGCCGCTGGCAAGGAAGTCATCTACGATCAGCACTTTGTCTTCTGAAGTCAGATAGTTTTTGGACAGCATGATCGGATAATCTTTGTTATAAGTGTAAGAATGAACTTTTGAAGTGTATACTTCGCTGCCCAGATTGGCGGAATGGGCTTTTTTTGCAAAGACAAAAGGAACTTGGAAGTGATATGCAGTCAGTGAAGCAATCGCAATTCCAGAAGCCTCAATTGTCAGAATCTTTGTAACACCGTCAAATTTATACAGCTGGTAGAATTCAGACCCAATATCATCCAGAAGCTTGATATCGACCTGATGGTTCAGAAAACTATCCACCTTGAGAATATTACCGGGAAATACTTTTCCTTCACTGCGAATTCGATCTTCCAGTTCTTTCATATAATATTCTTTCCCCTTCAATTTCTACACAAGATGATACAGGTTAACATACTTGGTTTCAAGATAATCCAGATAATAATCCGGATTAAATACTTCTCCAGTTGCTTTCTGCATTATTTCTGAAGCATCATAGCGGCATCCATACGTATGAATGTTCTGTTTCAGCCATTGAACAATCTCATCAAAGCGATCTGTTTCAAGCAGCTGATCAACATCGATGCATTCTCTCATCTTATGAATAAACTGTGCCGCAAAAGCACTGCCCAGTGCGTAAGTAGGAAAATATCCGAAATTTCCATCTGACCAGTGGACATCCTGCAGAATACCATCTGTAGCAGTCGGAGAACTTATGCCAAGATACTTCTCATACATCTGATTCCAGGTCTGATCCAAGCCCTCAGTAGAAATAGTCCCATTAAACAAGCCTTTCTCCAATTCATAGCGAATCAGTATATGCATCGGATAGGTCAGCTCATCTGCCTCAGTACGGATCAATGTCGGTTTTGATGCATTGACTGCATCTGTGTACTGTTCAGCAGTAACTTCCATCAGCTGAGAAGGAAACTGCGCCTGCAATGCCGGATAGTTAGCTTTCCAAAACGGCAGTGTACGTCCAAGGCAGTTTTCAAACAGTCTGGACTGTGATTCGTGCATTCCGGAAGAAATGCCAAGCGACAGAATCATCCCATCATATTTTGGATTCACATCATGTTCATAGGTCGCATGTCCCACTTCATGAACCGTGGAAAGAATCGCCGAGGACACGTCATTTTCGCGGTACTTGGTTGTGGTCCGGCAGTCATTTTCGCAGATGAAATCTGTAAATGGATGCTCCGTCTCGTTCTGATAACCCCAATCAGGATCAAAATGCAGATACTTCAGAAGATGTTCTGTATACTTCTTCTGGTCTGCTTCCGGATAAGTCCGGAACAGAAAATCATCTTTGATCGGTTCAGCTTTAGCCACTTTCTGAATCAGCGGAACCAGTCTGGTCTTGAGTTTTTCAAAGAAAACATCGTACTGTTTCTGATTCATGCCGGGTTCATAATCATCCAGCATCTGATCATACAGAGGCATATCGCTGCTGCGATATCCGTACATTTCCTTGGAGAATTCAATAATCTCTTTCAGGTACGGCTCAAAAACAGAATAATTATTTTCCATCTTTGCTCTATGCCATGCTTCATATGACTCATTTCTCAGTTTAGTAAAGGCAATGAACCGATCCTTTGGCACTGAAAGAATATGGCCGATCTCACGGTCATACAGCTGAAGTGCCCTGCGCATGTCTTCATCCAGATCTGTTTCCTGCAGGAGCTGTTTTCTGACTTCCGCCTGTTTTGGATCTGTTTCTATGGAAAACAGTTCACCCGCAAGAATCGAACTGCGTTCATCCCGGTAGGCCGCACCGCCGCTTGGAGCGACAGTCTGCTTATCAATGCCAATCACTGTCAATGCCATCTGATAGGCAGACAGTTTCAATACCCATTCCTCATACTGCTTCAGCAATGCTTCATTCATTTCTTCATATCCTCCTGAATCAACATGTATCATTCTAGCATGGAAAAAGAAGGGTCAGAAATCCTTCTCTATACGTTTCCAACCGCAACAGTATTCAGGTACTTCTGAGCTTCCTTCTGAAGTTCATACAGCAGACTGATATCGGTAGGCGGCAGTGAATAGTGATAGCGCGGGAAGTATCGGGTAAGATGAAGAACAATATCAGGATTGAGCGAGCCAAGCCACTGTGCTTCTCTGCTGACATATTGCACCGAGTCATTCTTTCCCGGAATGATGAGCATTGTCACTTCCAGATGACATTTGTCATATACATAGGAAATTGTATTTCTGACAGTCTGGCAGTCTCCGCCAAGTTCCCGATAAAACGATTCATCTCCCTTAAGATCAATATTCATAGCATCTGTATAAGGCATCAGATGTTCCAGCACAGGCAGATTGGCTGTGCCATTTGTCACAATTACTGTCTTCAATCCGGACGGCCGGATCAGTTTGGCAGTATCAAGAATGTACTCCCAGCCAATCAGCGGTTCATTATAGGTAAAGGCTATCCCCAGATTATCCGGCTGATTCATTGCCATTTCCGCAAGATCCTGAGCTGTAAATATTCTGTAGGACAGCCCGGTTCCGTCACTCATGGAAATTGAATGATTCTGACAGAACGGGCAGGATAAATTGCAGCCATAACTGCCAACTGAGAGAATGTGACTGCCGGGATAAAAATGAACCAGCGGCTTCTTCTCTATCGGATCCATAGCCATGCTGGCAATCCGACCATAACTGATACACACGTTGCGCCCAGCCTCATTCTTTCTTGCCCGGCATCTGCCAAGCTGCCCTTCCTGAAGCCGGCAGGCATGCATGCAGACAGGACATATGATCTCAGACATGACGAACCACGTCAAATCGCTCCAGTTTCATATCATCTTCCTCCGGATCGATACCCCCCTTGCGGGCAGCAATTGAAATCTGCTGGTCAACCGTATCCACGCCTTCCAGATTTGGCAGCAGCAGTCCTTTTCTTCCATCCGGTGCTGAACATATCACACCATATCGTTTCACATCAAGCTGTGATCTGTCACTAATTGGTTCAGTTTCTCCAAGTACATCCACACTCAGTTCCAGATAGGGCAGTTCTTCCTCACTGATCGGATCAAATCTCGGATCTCTGACAGAAGCACTGATGGCATTTTCAATAATCTCTTCCGCAATATTCTTTCTGACCGGCGAGATCGTTCCGATACAGCCGCGAAGTTCTCCGTGTTCATGAATTGAAACAAAGACTCCGGCTCTCTGCTTTACGAACTGTTCCGGCAGATCTTTCGGAACCGCGATCCGCTTATGTTCTCTGATCCAATTGCTCAGTGACATTCCAGCCAGTCTTACATAATCATCTTTGTGCTTTGCTTTATCTTCAATCCCGTGCTGTTCCTTCTGTTCATATTGCTTAAGAAAGTGCCTTTCTTCATCCTTATCGCCAACTTCATATGCAACTATTCCATAGCCAACGCCAAAAGGTGCTTCATGACTCAGCACATGCGGTGTTACTGAGTATCCATCCAGTACACCGGCCATAATACAGAATGACCGATGGCCGCATTCCATGGACTGTTCCAGAAATGCCGGATCATATTCCAGCAGTTCTTCAAATCTGCCGGTTCCCATCGTTTCCATAATTCGCTTATCGTATTCCGGTCCCTCCGGCCGATAGCCATAAGGACCATCATTCTTCTGGCAGTGTGCCAGATCGCCGCTGGCAACATAGACAGCTTTTCTATTCATCTTCTGAATGATGTCATTCAGATAGATGCCAAACTGATAATGCATCGTCAGCGAATATCCGCTGAGACCTATCCGAACCAGTTTATAGTCATGATACTTCTGATTGATAAAGTACAGCGGAACCATCGTCCCATGATCCAGTTCCCTGTCACGGTCATATTCCGTACCGGCAGGAAACTGTTTTTTCATGCAGTACTGTGTCAGCGCGGAAGTCAGTTCTTCATCATAGCAAACATCAAAACTGATTCTTCCAGCATTGAATCTTGAGAAGTCGCCATGGGCATGAGTTCCTGATGAAACATTGAAATAGTCTCTGTACATCACGGTATGCGGAGAAGAAATGATGATCGTATCAGGCTTTGCTTCCGCAATGAAATCAGCCATCATCTGATAGCCTTCTTCTGTTGCCTTCATATCCTTAAGCTCGCTAATTCCGATTTCGGGTATGGCGCAAGGCGGATGCGGAAGCATGACTGCTCTTGTGATCATATTATTACCTTCTAGTCAGCTTAATTATAATCGTTTCATCGGAAAGAAAAAGCGTATCATCAGTGACACGCTTCTATACAATCTTCAGTTGTTCCAGCACTGCTGCGACTCCATCATCCGCAGATGACGGGGCAATAATATCTGCCGCCGCGCGCACATCATCCTTGGAATTCCCCATTGCTACACCGATTCCGGCTTTTCTGATAAATGGGGTATCATTGCCGGCATCACCAAACCCAATTACCTGATCCCATGATAAGCCATATTTTTTCAGCGCCGGTTCTACCGCACTTGCCTTATTCAGATCACTTTGAAAGATGTCATAGCCATCTTTGCTGGACCAGGCAAACGACATCCCCGGAACTGACTGTTTCAAAGGCTCAATAACACTCTCTTCTCCGATAATGAATACTCCAAGCGGATAACCGTTATGAAGATGATGCGTGCGATTCTCATCATCATTTATAACAATTGATTTCTCACTATCCGTATGACAGTAGCCATTGATAAACTTTTCATAATTTGCATAGGTGCATACATGATCAATAAACTTGAAGCCAAGTCCGATATTGTGATGAATGCAAAGATCTGTAATCTGATTCATCGCAGTCTCACTCATCTGATGGCTCTCAATCACAGTTCCATCTCGAGCAACCAGGCATGCACCGTTGATCGTGCCAATCAGTTCCATAGGCAGATCTTCAAATAGTGTCGGCTGCATAAATGTATAATGTCTGCCGGAATTCACCATCACATGAATGCCCTTTGATTCCGCTTTCTGCAAGTCTTCTCTGAGGCGATCTGAAATACGCAGAGAGCCTGCAGGAATCATGGTGTCATCAATATCAGCGACAATCAGTCGAATGTTTTTGGGGTCATTGTACATGTACAAAATTATAACATTCTGTGGTAACATAAACAGTGCTTTATGTGCCCGTGGCGCAATTGGATAGCGTATTTGATTCCGAATCAAAAGGTTGTGGGTTCGATTCCCATCGGGCACACCAGAGGCAAATGACGAAAAAGCCGCTAAACAAGCGAAATTTGCTCAGTTATACGGCTTTTTTGATGCTTTTTCCTTGCTCATCATGTACTTAATAGTTGCTCAAAAAGTGCTTTTTTTGATGTTTTTCGGCAAAACATTGTCAAAATATTGCCAGAATTTGCATCTTTCTATTCACATACTTCTTATAGTATTCTGATATATATAGTCAGAAAGGAGAAATAAAATGCCCAGGAAACCAAGCGGAGATTTTGACCCAGTGCAGTACAGAAACAGCTGGAATAAAGGAAACATGCTTCGCCTCAGTGTGGCATACTCTTCTGACTTTGTAACCAAGTTTAAAGAAGCATGCTCAGTACTTGGCGTCAGCCAATCTTCAGTATTCCGTGAAGCAATGCAGAAGACAATCGAAGAAGCAAAGGAGACCGGCAGATAACTGTCGGTTTTCTTTTGCACAGACATAAAATAGCGGCCGGATTTCTCCGGCCAATTTGAATCATGATTATTGATTATACTTTGGTGCTGTACCTTAGTTTCCAGAAGATCTGTTATAGAAGAAAATGTTGAGGTCGTCACGCTCCTCCTTCATCTTATCTATACCGTTACCGTCGATCATATGATTAATTAGTGCACTCATTGATGTTCCAAGCATGTTCAGGCTTGCATTGATTCAGCTGGACTCCTCAGCCTGATTCTGATTGATG
>SABF01000285.1 GCA_009929095.1 Erysipelotrichia bacterium | reverse complement strand
GTACCATGGTCAGTCTTTCAAGACCGATGCCAACACCGCCATGCGGTGGTGTTCCATACTTGAAGGCATTCAGGAAGAAACCAAAGCGATCTCTGGCCTGTTCCATCGAAAGACCGATTGCTTCGAATACTTTTTCCTGGAGATCCTGATCATGAATTCTGATTGAACCGGAAAGCAGCTCATAGCCATTCAGCACCAGATCATAGGCTCTTGATGAGACATGTTCCGGATCACTGAGAAGTTTATCAATATCAGATTCTTTCGGTGCAGTAAACGGATGATGTGCTGCTACCCAGCGTTTATCTTCCTGCGACCATTCAAACATCGGAAACTCCGTAACCCAGAGAAACTTATACTGCTGTGTTTCAGGAATACGCTTCAGTTCATGGGCAAGCTTTACACGCAGTGCTCCAAGCGAAGCTTCGGCAATATGCGCTGTGTCTGCAACAATCAGAACCAGATCCTGATCTTCAATGCTGAGTCTTTCTATCAGTGCAGCTTTTTCTTCATCGCTAAGTACCTTTGCAATAGAACCGCTCAGCACCCCCTGCTCCATCTTAAGCCACGCCAGTGCTTTTGCCTTGAATCCTGCTTTGATGAATTCCTGCAGCTGATCAATGCCCTTGCGGGAATACTGACTGGCTGCATTTTCAAACTTCAGCGCATCAATTTCACCTTTGTTCTCAAGCACACCGCTGAATACCTTGAATTCCGTATTCGCAAAGATATCACTGATATCGGCAATTTCATTGCCGAAGCGAAGATCCGGCTTGTCAGTACCAAAACGCTTCATGCATTCTTTCCAGGGAATCCTGACAAAATGATCCGCCAGATCATAGTTCTTCACGCCCTTGAAGATTTCCTTCATCAGGTGTTCAACAATGCCAAATATATCATCTTCATCAACAAAACTCATTTCAATATCAATCTGTGTGAATTCCGGCTGACGATCTGCTCGAAGATCTTCATCTCTGAAACAGCGGGCAATCTGAAAATACTTTTCCATACCGGCAATCATCAGAAGCTGTTTATAAATCTGAGGAGACTGCGGCAAAGCCCAGAAACGTCCATTGTATACTCTGGAAGGAACGAGATAATCACGAGCACCTTCAGGAGTGGATTTGGCAAGCATTGGTGTTTCCACTTCAATGAAGCCTTCCTGATCAAGAACACTGCGGACAATCATGCTGATGCGATGTCTCAGCATCAGATTGTTCTGCAGTACTGATCTGCGGAGATCTAGATAGCGATACTTGAGACGGGTATCCTCGTTGGTATCCGTATCATCGGCAATTGTAATTGGCGGAGTCATCGCAGTATTGATGATCTTTACATCACTGCAGTGCACTTCAATTTCTCCGGTTTTTATCTTTGGGTTTGCATCTTTGCGCATCTGCACAGTACCAGTAACCTGCAGGATGTATTCATTGCGCACATCCTTGACCTTTTCGGCCATGGTTTCATCAAAAACCACCTGGACAATGCCGGAGCGATCTCTCAGATCAACGAACACAAGAGAGCCAAGATCTCTTCTGCGTGCAACCCAGCCCACCAGAGTCACAATTCTGCCAGCATCATTTCTGTTCAAATTACCATTTATACATGTTCGTTCCATACAACTACTTCTTCCCTTCCTGTTCTCTGATCGCATCAATCAGCTTTGACTGATCTACAGAAATTTGCGTCCGCTCAATCGTATTTTTTAAATTCAATGTATGATTCTGCAGTTCTTCTGCGCCGATAATCACAATATACTTTGCATGGCTGCGATCCGCACTCTTAAACTGTGATTTCAGCGAACGCGGTACAAAGTTTGCCTCTGCCGCATAGCCGGCTTCTCTGAGTTTCTGGACTATTTCAAGCGGCGCATTGCCTACTTCGCCAAGTCCAATGACATAAGCATCAAGACCTGGGCCTGACTTGAATACATGACCATCTTCTTCTGCAAGTGCGATCAGACGTTCCATACCTATGGCAAATCCTATGCCGCTCATTTCCGGTCCGCCGAAGTATTCTACCAGGTGATCATAACGGCCTCCGGCAAATATCGTTGCCTGAGCACCGGAGTTCTCACGAGTGGATTTTACTTCAAATACAGTATGCGTATAATAATCAAGACCTCTTACAAGACGATCATCAATCTCATAGGCAATGCCCATCGCATCCAGAGCATTCAGCACATTCTGGAAGTATTCCCTGGATTCCTGATTCAAACAATCGGAAAGGTGCGGTGCATTCTTAATCAAAGGATTTTCAGCATCTTCCTTACAGTCAAGAATACGAAGCGGATTCTGTTCCAGACGGCGGTGACAGTCACCGCACAGT
>SABF01000284.1 GCA_009929095.1 Erysipelotrichia bacterium | reverse complement strand
TAAGGATTGTTGGATTAGCCCAAATCGGGGGTGGCCGCTGGCGCGTGCAAAGTGGCCGTTGGCCAGTGCCTTAGTGGCCGCTGGCGTGTGCCGTATGCAGGAATGGCCTTCAGAAAAATATCCAGACAATTATCGTCTTCAGGCACCGAAGGAACTGATAGAGAAAGAATATTACTCAAGATTTGTTAAGGGATTATGGGTAGTCCCTGATAAAACGGAAGAAGAAGTTGCTACCGCGGCGGAGGCATCAGGAAAAGCAAGATTTGAGTTTGGAGAAAAACCAGAAGTATAGGTTGAGACGATGGCAATCGTGGAGCAATTCCCTTGCACCAATCCTATGCCAAGGTGGAGACAGTGGGCGCCAGACCTGGATGCCATATATAAGGTATGTTCAGGCTGTGGAGCAATTCCCGCGAACGTACAAAAGCGTGTAGATAAGTTTTCCCGAACCGAAAAAAGCGGTTGAACAATTCCCGCGAACGAACGGGCAGAAAATCGGAGGTTCACGAGAACTGGTTAATAAGGAGACATCAAGATGGAGCAATCGGGCCAGGTTGACACCAAGATATCCGTTATCTGTCAGACCCATTGAGGTGACCCAGTCATAGTGCATTTTTCTTGGATAGTAGCCGCGATGGTCATCAATTATTGCTGTCGTATGCTCATCTGCTGTCATTTTTTCACCATTCACAGTGATGCTGCCCTTCACTTTAAACAAGACTTTTTCACTGTATAACGGGCGATTTTTGCCAAAAGGAATTGATACAATGCTGGGCTCACATATCTTTTCCAGCTGAAAATCATATTCAAGTTCATCGTGGTTTTCCCGATGCCGTCCCGTGACAGAAGCACGGCCATGCTCAAATTCATTCACATATCTGATCTCGCTGGAATCTGTTCGAGCCAATGCAATCGTTCTGCCAATCAGGCATGGGGCAATCCCAGTTTCCGATGAAGAAATGCTCTTTTCAAAACGATATATCCGGTTGGTGCGCCTATCCCAGAACACGTTCAGTATTTTGCCAAATAAGCCCATGTCACAGATTGCCGCCAGCAGGACCCCTTCCTTCAGATTAACTTCCATCGCTTCCCACAGTGTCAGTCTAAGACGGTTAAAAAGGTCCGGGGCAGCTGTCGGATGTTTTAAATCGAGCAGATTCAATGTTTCAAATTCACTTTCAAAGGTACCAAATACTGCCTTGCCATTCTGATCCACAATGCGCTTGGGCGGCTTTACCGATTTTCTGGCCGGATGAATACAATGATCTGACTTTTCCATAAGTAATCCTGCGCGAATATCCTGTCTGACCACATCTATCATAAACAGACTGGATTCGCATCCTCCTTTTTCCTGAAAATATCGTATCCCACATGATGATGGCTCTCTGTACAGATCTCTTTTACTTTGCCGGCTCAGCGGGAATCGCTGAATAAACAAGAAATGACCATCTGTTTACGCAACTCTGCTTATACAATAACAGATTTGTCAGTCCAGGTTTGCTGCTGAAGGATCAAATTAGTTGAAAAGTCTTGTAAAATCACTTGAAACAGCATTATCGTTAGTGCAGAAGAAACAGGTTTGATGGAGGAGATAACCGATGCTGAGAATAGGAATGCTGACAAGCGGCGGAGACTGCCAGGCTTTGAACGCCACAATGAGAGGGGTTTTTAAATCGGTTGTGCTAAACGCCAGGGAGCCGGTCGAATTCTATGGATTTGAAGATGGCTACAAGGGATTGATTTACGGGCATTTCAGATTATTGAACCCTGATGACTTTACAGGCATCCTGACAAGAGGCGGAACAATCCTCGGCACCAGCAGAATGCCATTTAAAACCATTCGCACTCCGGATGACAATGGCTTGGATAAAGTTGCAGCTATGAAGCAGAACTATTACAAACTGCAGCTGAACTGTCTGGTAGTACTTGGCGGAAACGGATCAACCAAAACAGCTAATCTTCTCAGTGAAGAAGGTCTGAACGTTGTTACGCTGCCAAAGACCATTGATAATGATCTCTGGGGTACAGATATGACATTCGGATTCCAGTCAGCAGTTGATATTGTCACGCGGGCAATTGATGAAATTCATACCACTGCCAACTCGCATGGACGAGTATTCATCATTGAAATCATGGGACATAAGACCGGTTGGCTGACACTGAATGCAGGGATTGCCGGCGGTGCAGATATTATTCTGATACCTGAGATCCCTTACGATTTCAAAAAGATCATTCAGGTGATTGAATCCAAGGATACAAACGGCGGAAGATTTATGATTCTTGCAGTAGCAGAAGGTGCTATTTCCAAGACAGATGCCAAACTGACCAAGAAGGAATATCA
>SABF01000283.1 GCA_009929095.1 Erysipelotrichia bacterium | reverse complement strand
GGATAGAACTGGTTTAATAGAAGAACCAGGCTGCTTATACTGCGAGGTGGCACGGTTCAGCAGACGGGCACCAGTGTTATAGTTGCGGCCGCCGCCAATACCAACAATTGCACCGTTTGTATTATCAACTGAAATCATGGCGCATTGCATCAAATCGTTAGGGAAGTTAACAGTAGAACTTCCATCCTGAATAGATTCAATTTGGTCCTGAACGGTCTTGTTCATGTAGGTATAAATCTGCATTCCCTTGATCGTAGGATCCTGTCCAGTCATTTTTTCGGACTCATCCAAGACGGCATCAATATAGGACTGATATTGGTTGGAAGATGAAACATCTACATTATTAACATAATTCTCACCAACGAGTTCGTCTTCTACTTTGACTATTTTCGCCAATTCACACTCATCTGAAGTGAGATACCCATGATATTTCATGAGATTAAGTACCTGATTGCGTCGCTCTGTTGCTTCATCCAGATGATAGTAGGGGTTATAACCGTTTGGCAGATTTACAATGCCAGCCAGCATAGCTGATTCAGTAAGAGTCAGATCAGTAGAGTTTTTGCCGAAATAATACTTAGATGCTTTTTGAACACCGCGAATTCTGCCGCCGAAGTTCAGCTTGTTCATATAGAGCTGGAAGATTTCCTTCTTGTTCAGAATTTTCTCGAGTTTAATTGAAAGCCAGATCTGCTGAACCTTATATTCAATAGATTTGGTACGTTCTACTGAAGAATCACCATTATCCACTGTAAAGTATGTGTTTTTAACCAGCTGCATGGTGAAGGTTGATCCGCCCTGACTGAAGTCATGAGACTTAAGATTTTCTATAATTGCTTTTGTAAAACGTGGAATATCGAAGCCGAAGTGCGTAAAGAATCGAGAGTCCTCAACAGACAGAAATGCATCAACCAGAGATTCCGGACATTTGTCATAGGTGATATTTTCGCGATAATAAGTCCCGATTTCAGTAATCAGAGCACCGCTGTCATCATAAATTCTGGAGGATTCTTCGCCGACAAAATCAGATACATCAAGCGCTGGTGCTGTGCTGACCATTCTTCCCACAAGGACAACACCGCATACACAGACAATGATTTCAATACAGACTATTACTACAAGAATTGATGTGATGATTGCAAATCGTTTCTGCTTTTTGTTCTGTTTTCTGCGTTCTTTTTCCTTGAAGACAGTTTCTTCAGGAGTCTCCCGAAGCGGTGAATAGACTCGGGTTGTATTATTTTCTTTAGCATGTTCACTTGTTTTATGACTGGTACTGCTGAATGATTCCGGTTTCTTTGGAATTGGTTTTATAAAATCTGGATTATGTGTTCTGCTGTCTTTTGAAACATCGGATGTTTTCTCGGTATCATCGAGATCAGATGTCTTTGCACTTGATGAGTGAATGGAAAGAAATGAAAGTGTTTCATCAGATGAATTCTGTTTTGGAGTTTCCTTTTTATCATCAAAATCATGAAAAGACGGAAAAACAGGCGTGTCTGCAGTTTTATCCGTATCATTTCCAGATGGATTCAGTTTCGGAAAAACAGGTTCAGAACTCGAATCATCTGCATTGCTGTATGACGTGTCTTTATTTTCTGACGAACTGGAAGAACTATTTTCAGACCCGCTATTCCCTGAGGGTATGTCTAAACTCGGATCTGTATATTTTTTATTTGAATCGCTCATAGCTTTCCTCCATTAAAACGCAGTATTAATTCTAGCACAATGAAGGCTTATTAATGTGAATTCAACGTATCTGTTTGAAATACTGAATGCAGATGCCGCCGAGACCCACGTGAGCAGCAACTGGATTGCAGAGTTCAATAATCTGAACTTTGGACTCTGGAAATGCTTCAGTCATTTTATGGTACATGACTTCCGCTGTTTCCACAGCATTAACATGGGCAATAGTAATCAGAGTATCAGCCGATATACCGCGTTTTTTCATGGTATCAACAACTTTGCTGAGAGCTTTACGCCAAGTAATTACTTTATCCTGGACATCAATTCTGCCGCCTGTCTCATTATTAAGATGAAGAATTGGAACGATTCTAAGCAGTTTGGCAAGGGCAGCTGCAGAGGGGGTCATTCTTCCTCCTCTTGCAAGATGTCCCACATCGAGAGGCAGAACATAAGTATCACAGGAACTGATGATCTGTTCTGTTAACACACGGATCTCAATATCGCTTTTTCCCTGTTCATGCCAAATCTTGATCTGATGAATGATATAATTCTGCACCACGGCAGTTGTATAAGTATCAACGCAGATAATTGGAATATCAAGACTGCCGGCAATTGCTGTCATGGTTGATCCGCTGCCAGAGCGCCTGCCATTCTTTCTTC
>SABF01000027.1 GCA_009929095.1 Erysipelotrichia bacterium | reverse complement strand
CCGCTGACTGTACTGAGCTGATCCATTGCTTCAAAATCATCTTCCGTGGCACTGCCCTGAATGCAGGCAAGAACATCTTTTGAAAACTTGAATGGTGAAGCGGTGGAAAGAACAATGCAATGTTCGCGGGCACCGGTTTTCTGGTACTCCTGCAGGGCATGCAGGGCTATAGCTGTATGCGGATCAATCAGGACATGTTCTGATGCATACAGGCTTCGCAGAGTTTCCGCACAGTCATGTTCATCTGTCCAGTATGCCAGGAAGGTTTCACGGATCGAGCGCATTATCTCATCGGAGGCGGTAAAGCTGCCCTTGGTTTTGAGATCATTCATCAAAGAGCATACGGTTTCTGCACTGTTTCCGGAAGCCATGTAAAGCAGACGCTCCAGGTTGCTGGAAATCAGAATATCCATGGAAGGAGACATAGTGTTATGGAACGGCCGATCAATTGAATATGTTCCGGTTCTGAAAAAGTCGGTCAGTACATTATTTGTATTAGAAGCACAGATCAGATGCCGGATCGGAAGACCCATCTGCTTGGCATAGAAGCCGGCCAGAATATCTCCGAAGTTTCCGGTTGGCACAGCGAAACTGATCTGATCTCCGCAGGCGATCGTGCCGTCATTGACCAGATCGCGATAGGCGGAGAAGTAATAGACAATCTGAGGAATCAGGCGACCGATATTAATGGAATTGGCGCTGGAAATTCTGACATGATGACAGGCATCATGTACGGCTTGGTCACTGACTGCGGCTTTGACAGTTCGCTGACAGTCATCAAAGTTGCCTTTCAGAGCTATGACAGAAACGTTATCTCCTTTTGCCGTCTGCATCTGTTCCTTCTGCACTGCAGATACACCGATTTCCGGATAGAATACGGTAATGGCTGTGCCTGGCACATTGGCAAATCCGGACAGTGCAGCTTTGCCGGTATCACCGCTGGTGGCAACCAGAACAGAAATGATGTCATCTATCTGATCTTTCCTGCAGGCGGCTGTCAGAAGATGGGGCAGCAGCGTCAGTGCCACATCCTTGAAAGCAGATGTCGGTCCATGGAACAGTTCCATAATGGATCCGTCATGTATATGCCGCAGCGGCACAATATGAGAATCATCAAACTTATCATCATAGGCACTGCGGATGCAGGTACTCAGTTCCTCGACAGAGTAATCCGGCAGAAATCCCAATAGAATCCGGACTGCCAGGGCCTGGTAGGAGTCTTTCAGAATGTCCTTTGGATTGATTTGATCCGGAAAGGATTCCGGTACATAGAGCCCGCCGTCTGCTGCCAGGCCGGCAATAATTGCCTGGTGCGGAAGAATGCGCAGCCCTTTATTTCGAGTGCTTTTATAGTACATGTTTTTCTCCTTGATATGAATACTCGAAAATGATACTATGTTTCTGTTCTGAATACAACTGTGCTTATTACAGAAACACTCGGGAGAAAACTTATGATGATTGGACTGCTTGGATACGGTGTTGTGGGAAGAGGGACTGCAGATATTATTGACGCGAAACTGTCAGCGGAACTGCAGGATATTTCGATTAAACGGATTCTCGTAAAAGATCTTTCAGAAGGAAACGATCCAAGGCTGACAACAGATCCGGAAGAAATCCTTGAGGATGATGAAATTGATGTGATTGTGGAATGCATGGGCGGGCTGGAACCCGCACACACCATTGCCGCAAGAGCACTGTCCAAAGGAAAAGGACTGGTAACGTCCAATAAAAAAATGTATGCATCATTTCAGCAGGAGCTTCAGGAACTTGCTGTTTCTTATGGCGGATGCACGGCATATGAAGCCTGTGTGGGAGGGGGCATACCCTGGATCCATGAAATACGCCATACCCGCAGAATTGATGAGATTGTTTCCTTTCGGGGAATCTTCAACGGAACTACCAACTATATTCTTTCCAATATGACGGATACCGGTGCAGAGTTCGATGTCATGCTGAAGGAAGCACAGAAACTTGGCTATGCAGAACGCGATCCGAGTGATGATATTGATGGCTTTGATGTTCGCTATAAAGTATGCATCAGCCTGGCATCCTGCTTTGATGTCATTGTGAGCCCGGAGAATATTCCGGTTCTGGGCATTCGGAGTATCAAAGCTGAGGATATTGCATATGCCAGAGCACATCATAAAGTGATCAAGCTGATTGGCAGCGGGGCATTGAATTGCGGGGCTGTGAATGCAGCAGTGCGGCCGGTCATGCTGGATGAGAAGGATCTCATGAGCAATGTGCCAGGTAATTTCAATCATATTGAACTGAATAGCGCAACACTTGGAAGAGCCGGATTCTTCGGCCAGGGAGCCGGTTCCAAACCGACAGCCCATGCAGTTGTGCAGGACATTCTGGATTTGTCACAGAATCACAGCAATGCACCGTTCTCCGTGCATTTTGGGGAAGTCAGAAACGAAGCACTCAGCGGCAGATACTATGTGCGCACAGTTCACCCGGAAGCTCTGGACACCATCTGCGCGGAGAAGATATCAGCACAGAGTCTGATTACAGAGAAGGTGAGTCTGAATTCATTTCTAAACGCTTTGAAAGAATGCAAAGATGAACAGATTTTTGCGGCAGAGGTGACAGAATGATCAAGGTGACGAAATTTGGCGGTTCCAGTGTCGCCAATGCGAAGCAGTTTCGCAAGGTAAAGAAAATCATCACTGATGATCCATCCCGCAAAGTAGTTGTTGTCAGTGCCTGCGGCAAGGAAAGCGGGGATGATCATAAGATCACCGATCTTCTCTATCTGTGTGAAGCACACATTCGCTATGGTGTATCCTGGGAAGAAATCTTCACCATGATTGAAAACCGCTATCGTTCCATTCATAAAGATCTGAATTTGAAGCTGGATCTGGAAACAGAGTTTGAACGTATTCGAAGTCTGATGCAGCGAGGGGTATCAACAGATTATCTGGTTTCCAGAGGAGAATATCTGACTGCACTGTGCATGGCGGAATATCTTGGCTATGAGTTTGTTGATGCGGCAGATGTCATCGCCTATCAGTATGACGGCGAAATAGATATGGTGCGCACAGGACAGATTCTGCAGGAGAGATGCCGTGATGCCCGCGGGATTGTAGTGCCGGGATTTTATGGCGCATTGCCGAATGGCGTCATCAAGGTTATGACCCGTGGGGGTTCGGACATCACCGGCGCGGTACTGGCCAATGTCATGAATGCAGATATTTATGAAAACTGGACCGATGTATCCGGATTCTTTGTTACGGATCCGCACATTGTGAAAAATCCGGTTCAGATTCCCCGCATTAATTACAGTGAACTTCGTGAAATGAGTTACATGGGTGCCAACATTCTTCACGATGACGCGGTATTTCCGGTTAAGGAAAAGAACATTCCGATCAATGTCAGAAATACAAATGATCCGGAAAATCCCGGAACAATGATTCTTTGCGACTGCAGTGAAATGGATCAGAAGGATCCTCCGCATCCGGTTACCGGAATTACCGGCAGAAAAGACTTCACAGTCATCACGGTAGTGAAGAGTCATACATCCGGTGAAGTCGGCTATCTGCGCAAGCTGCTCGCTATATTTGAAGAATTTCACGTATCCATTGAGAGTGTCCCCGTAACGGTAGATACCTTTTCAATTATTGTCAGTACGGAATCGGTGGATCGGTGTGTCTATGAGATTGCAGCTCGCATCCGCACTCAGCTGAAGCCCGATGATCTGAAAGTGGAAGATCATGTTGCGATGGTTGCCATTGTCGGCCGCGGAATGAAGGAAGTTCCGGGCATCTCCGGTCAGCTGCTGTCGGAATTTGGCCGCAATAAGGTTAATCTGAAGGTAATCAGCCAGACTTCTGATGAATTGTGCATTGTCGTCGGAGTCATGAATCGCGATTTTGAAAAGGCGATTCGCTGCATCTACGAAAAGTTCATTACGGAAGAAAGGAAGAACAAATCATGAAAATCGGTATTCTGGGAGCTACCGGCGCAGTCGGAAGGCAGATGATACAGTGTCTGGAGGAACAGAAGATTGAAACAGAGGAACTGCGACTGTTTGCCAGTCCGCGCAGTGCCGGAAAAGCGATGCAGTTCAAAAATCAGGAACTTCATGTTGAACCGGTTTCTGCTGAACGGCTGGCTGATCTTGATATTGTGCTTGGCGCTGTCTCGGCAGAACTTGCCAGAGAATATGCACCTTTGATTGTTAAGCCTTCGGCAGTCTTCATAGATAATTCCAAGGCATTCCGCCTTGATCCGAACGTTCCCCTGGTCATTCCGGAAATCAATGGCAGTGATGCGAAACAGCATCATGGCATCATTGCCAATCCAAACTGCAGCACCATCATTACCCTGATGGCTGCAGCTCCGATCGCCAGGATCAGCCCTATCAGGAATCTGATTGCGTCCACTTATCAGGCAGTATCCGGAGCCGGCATCAATGGTCTGCAGGAACTGACAGAGCAAACTAAGGCAGTTCTTTCAGCATCACCGGTAAATCCGTCTGTTTTTTCGGCTCAGATTGCCTTCAACTGCATTCCCTGGATTGGCAGTGAGGACGAAGACGGCTATACCAGTGAAGAGAAAAAGATGCAGGACGAAGGCAGAAAGATCATGCATATGCCGAATATGAATGTAACATGCACCTGTGTCAGAGTCCCGGTTTATCGTTCTCATTCCATATCCTTTTCCATGCAGTGCGAGCAGAAGATTACGGTGGAACAGGCAAAAGAAGCGATCCGCGGCTTTGCCGGAGTGCACCTTGTGGAAGATGGCTATCCAATGCCGATTGACACATCTAATCAGAATGATGTCTATGTCGGAAGAATTCGTCCCGATCATGTATTTGAGGGCGGACTGACCATGTTCTGCTGCGGTGATCAGATCCGCAAGGGAGCAGCGGCTAACGCTGTTCAAATCATTTCATGCTTGTGAACATCGTTTTACAGTCATTTCAGCAGTTTGTGTTAAAATAAAACTGTAAGGTAAGGAGAAAAATATGGGTTTATTGAAGCGTACATTATTGGCGGCAGGAGTGGCTGCTGCAGCGGGAATTGCAGCTGCTGCAATTTTCAGCGTTAAGGAGAATGATGATAAATCTGATTCTTCCGATGATGAAGTGAATTTTATCAATATTGCAGATGCGAATGACAAGGAAGAAGATGTGGCAAAAAAGCCTCAGAAGTTTGAGCAGAAAAAGCCGGAATCTGATGAAGAAAAAGAATACTCACCTGAGATCAATGAGATTTCAGAACTGTATCCTTTTCTGACGAAGCCGTTCATTGAAGAACAATTCAATCGAAATGATGCATTCAATGCACAGTATCCTGAAGACACTCTGATCACCATTACCCATAAGGCAAAGTTTGAAGAAGCGAAGGTGCTTGGAGAATTTCTGGCAATCGCTGAAGCAAATGGCTTCAGTGGAACAGCGCTCAATGATACCGAAGGCACAGTCACGAAAAAGATGTTTACTGAAGACGGTGCGATTCTCAGCGATATCTACAATGTGTCCAATCAGGCTGCCTGTCTGCATGGCACCTATGAAGGCTACAGTATTGTCTGATTGATTCATCTTGTTAGAAGTCAGGATACATCAGAACTGAAATCAGATGTCACGAAGCTGAAATTTGATCTTCACACCGTAATTCAAAAAAGGTCAGCGGCGGCTGGAATAATGCAGAAGATATAGTGTGTGATGGCTGCGGTGTTTTGACAGATGCAGGTATTTTTAGAATGCCGGATCTTCTGACATTCGGGCAGTAATCCGATCGGCAGGATTCAAAGCTGCGGGAGCCTTTTTTTAGTTGGATTGACTATTTCCTGCAATGGGAACCTTTTGTAATATAATAAATAGGCTTTGAAGAGAGAAAGGAATTCGCATGGGCATTGTTGAAGTGAAAAATCTGTGTTTCTCCTACGATGGTGAAAACATGGCAGTTGATAACATTTCGTTTTCTGTGCCGGCCGGTTCCTACACCACGATTGTCGGTCATAATGGATCTGGGAAATCTACTGCTGCAAAGCTGATTGCCGGACTTCTGGAGCCAAAATCCGGAGAGATTCTGATTGATGGTCTGAAGCTGAATGAAACAAATCTGCAGAAGATCAGAAATCGCATCGGCATTGTATTTCAAAATCCGGATAACCAGTTTATTGGATCTACTGTGCGTGACGATATCGCATTCGGTCTGGAGAATCACTGCATACCTCAGCCGGAAATGGATCCGCTGATTGAAACCTATGCGCAGAAGGTCAAAATGACTGCCTATCTGAACAGTGAACCAACCCATCTGTCGGGCGGTCAGAAACAGCGAGTAGCCATAGCCGGAGTCATGGCCATGAAACCGAAGATTATCATCTTCGATGAAGCTACTTCTATGCTGGATCCTCAGGGCAAGGATGAAATCAAGCAGGTCATCATGGAACTGCACCAGGAAAGCGGACTGACAATTCTTTCCATTACACATGATATTGATGAAGTCACTGCCAGTGATTATGTGCTGGCAATGGATGAAGGACATATTGCAATGACTGGTACACCGGAAGAGATTTTTCGTGATGAGGAAAAGCTGCGAAAGATCAAGCTGGATATACCGTTCAGCCTGAAACTGCAGGAGGAACTGCGCCGTCAGGGAGTCCGTGTGGATAGAACGATAACAATGGAAGGACTGGTGGAAGAACTGTGCCGATTGCATTCGAAAATGTAAGTCATATTTACAGTGAAGGTACACCATATCGGTATGTAGCCCTTTCAGATGTCAATCTGGAACTTTCTGAAGGAAAGATCACGGCAATTATCGGTCAGACCGGCTCCGGCAAGAGCACTCTGGTGCAGCATCTCAATGCACTGCTGCTGCCAAGTTTGGGCAGGGTGACAGTTCTGGATCGAACAATTGAAGCCGGTACCGCTCCGAAGGGACTCAAGAGTCTGCGGGGACAGGTCGGCCTGGTTTTCCAATTTCCAGAGTATCAGCTGTTTGAAGAAACAGTATTAAAAGATGTGGCATTTGGTCCGAAGAACTTCGGCGCTGCTGAAGAAGAAGCAGTCAAGAAAGCAAAGACTGCACTGAAGATGGTGGATCTTGGCAGTGAATACTATGAGCGCAGTCCGCTGGAACTTTCCGGAGGGCAGAAACGAAGAGCAGCAATTGCCGGAATTTTGGCAATGGATCCTAAAGTTCTCGTGCTGGATGAGCCGACCGCCGGTCTGGATCCCCAGGGCACGATAGAGATGATGAAACTGTTTTACAGTCTGAATCGAAACTATGGTAAAACAGTGCTGATTGTTACACATGACATGGAACAGGTTTTCCTGTACTGCGACGAAGTTGTTGTTATGACGAATGGCAGACCAATGATCAAAACCGATGTGAAGAATTTCTTTGAAGATTCCTCTCGATGCAGAGAACTGAATATCCTGCCTCCGGCACTGATCCGTATGCGGGATGCTCTGAGACAGAGGGGTTTTGATATTCCTTCTGATGCCGACAGCATCAGTACGTTTGCCGCATGCATTGCAAAGCAGGTGAAGCATCATGGGTAGTTTCACACTGGGCAGATATATTCCTCTTGATTCGCCAGTTCATCGGATGGATCCGAGAGCCAAGATCGGCGCAATGCTGATCATGCTGATAGCGATTTTCTTCCCGGCTGGCTGGATCGGCTATGCTGTGATTTTTGCTGTGGCCTGCACAATGATTCTGCTGGCAAAACTGAGCTTTAAATTTATTTGGAAGTCCATGAAGCCGATGATGTTCATGATGTGCTTTCTGCTGATTATCAACTGCATTGTGCTTCGCACCGGATCACCGCTGTTTTCTGTTTTTGGCTTTACGATCTACAGCGATGCCATCTTCCAGACACTTTATATTGTAGTGCGACTGCTGCTGATGATTATGATCACAACCTGTCTGACTGCTACTACGAAGCCGCTGGATATGACCCTCGGCATTGAAGATTTATTGAAACCATTTGAAAAAATACATGTTCCGGCTCATGAAATTGCAATGCTGATCAGTATCGCACTGCGTTTTATTCCGGATCTGATTGAAGAGACCCAGCGTATTATGAAAGCACAGGAAAGCCGCGGCGTCGATCTGAAGGAAGGAAAACTGAAGGAACGCATCATGGCAATTCTTTCTTTGATCGTACCGCTGTTTGTGTCTGCATTTCAAAGAGCAGAAGATCTGGCAAATGCCATGGAAGCCAGAGGCTATGCCCCTAGTGAAAAGAGAACCCGCTATAAGGTGCTTAAGATGGCAGGCCGTGATTATATACTGCTGCTTGGAGCGGCTGCTTCACTCTGCAGCATGATTTATCTGGCATATTTTGCATGAAACGCTATCGCTGCACGGTTGCCTATGATGGTGCTCTTTACTGCGGCTGGCAGTCACAGACCAGGGGAAACTCTATCCAGGAACAGATTGAGTCTGCTCTTCAGGAACTGACTGGAGAAAAGATCAGCATTCTGGCAGCCGGAAGAACGGATGCCGGTGTCAGTGCGCTCGGTCAGGTGTTTCATTTCGATACAGAAAAGGAAATGGAACCGAGAAAGTGGATGGGAGCCTTGAACGGATACCTTCCTAAAGATATTCATATCATGGATGTACAGGATGCCGGGTTTCTGTTTCACGCCAGATTCTGCGTTAAAGCGAAGCAGTATGACTATCGCATCAACTTCGGGCCTTATGATGTATTCAATCGCAGCAGTGTGTATCAGTGCCCGTTTCCGACTGATATTGAGAAAATGAAGGATGCGGCAGAAGTGTTTGTCGGAACGCATGACTTTACCTCCTTCAACTCAACGCCGCTGAGCAAAGAGCCGGATCAGATCAGAACAATCTATTCCATTCAGTTTCATCAGGAAGGAAATATACTTACAATCAGTTATTATGGCCGCGGCTTTCTTCGCTACATGGTCAGAATGATGACTGCCGCGCTGCTGGAAGCGGGCAGAGGCCGGCTGAGCAAAGAACAGATTGCAGAAATGCTGGAAGCGGCAGACAAGAATGTGCCGCATCACAACGCGAAGCCGGAAGGGCTTGTACTGGTCAGAGTTGATTACTTCAAACTGCTGGCTCAGACCGATCGTATGGTCATCCGGGAGTTTCTTCCAGAGGATCAGATGCCGCAGGAAATGGAGCCTGTACGTAAGTCTGGCAGTCAGAAGAACGTATATCCTCAGGTTTATGCAATGGCAGGCCGCCATGATAAGGTGATTTACGGCTGGTATGCTGAAGCGGAAGATCATACCGGGGAATTGACTGCCCTGGGCAATGGTGAATCAGAAGATATTGAAGAACTGAGGAAGCAGCTGGAGCAGAAGAGTTTTGAACAGGGCGGTGCAGGATGCACGCTGAAACGGCACTCGGCAATGAGATTGTGAGCTGAGATACTGAAAACATGCATGACAATGCGGCAGAAATGAAAGTTTCTGTTGACTTCAGGTCATCGTGATTCTAGAATGATACACGGCAACTCATGCCAATGTAGCCCCGGAAACTACATATGGAGGTAGTAAAAGATTATGCGTCAGACAACGATGCTCAAGCCAAGCGAAGTCGTCCGTCAATGGTACATTGTTGACGCCGATGGCTGCACACTGGGAAGACTTGCGTCCCAGGTTGCGACTGTAGTAAGAGGCAAGAACAAGCCGACTTTCACACCTAACGTCGACTGCGGCGATTATGTAATCGTCGTCAATGCGGAAAAAGTCAAGATCACAGGCGATCAGGATGAGAAGAAGTTCTATTTCAGTCATTCTCAGTATCCAGGCGGTCTCCGCACCCGTTCCACTAAGGTAATGCGCGAGCAGTACACAGTAGAGTGGGTTGAAAAAGCAATCATGGGAATGCTCCCGCACACCAAACTGGGCAACGAAATGCGCAAGCACGTATTTGTCTACGAGGGACCGGATCATCCGCATGCAGCTCAGAAGCCTATTGAGCTGAAGATCAAGGACTAACAGGAAGGGATAGAGACAATGCCAGCTAAAAAGAAATCAACAGTTACCTATATAGGAACAGGACGTCGCAAGAAGTCCACAGCCCGCGTCTTTATGACTCCCGGCACAGGCGTCATTACCGTCAACGGCAAGACACTTGAAGAGTACCTCCCGCAGGCTACCCTGCGTATGATCGTCAACAGCCCGCTGGTTCTGACTGAAACAGCAGGACAGTTTGACATCAAGATCAATGTTATGGGCGGTGGCTACACCGGCCAGGCAGGCGCAATGCGCCATGGTATTTCCAGAGCACTTCTGGAAGCCAGTGCAGATTACCGTGCAGCTCTGAAGAAGGCAGGATTCCTGACCCGCGATTCCCGTGAAAAGGAACGCAAGAAGTACGGTCTGAAGGGTGCCCGTCGCGCTCCGCAGTTCAGCAAGCGTTAATCAGCCGAGCAATCAAAAATGCAATTATCGAAGAAAGTCCCGGTTTATGGGGCTTTTTTCATGTATAAAAGGGGATGTTGATTTTCACCTATCTGGAAATATCGTGATCATCCACCAGCTTTTGAATATCGTAGGCACTCAAAGCCTGATCCTTCATGATGCCCAAACGATTAATCAATGGCGGCTGTATTTTTTCCTTCACTTCTGGCAACTGCTATCATCAGCATGCTCAAATAAAGTGTAATATTTTGCTGGTAAAGGAAAGTAACACTGAAAGAACAGAACTCAAAAAAATGCTGTTTGGCAGTGTGCTCATCGGAACGATTGTGATTATCATTTCAGTCAATAACCTGGCACTGCCTTTTCAGCTGCAAGTTCAGCCAGGTCGTGTGAATTGGTTTTTATATTCATGATTCAGGAGAATCTTCAAAATCCTGTCATACGATTTCTATTTTAAATAATGAATGATTCTTGAAAGAAGCCGGATCATCATTTTCTTATGTCATCAATCCTGTCTTTCACCTAATGCATCATAGAAATATCATCGATTGATGATCTGAAGATATATTTGACTGCACAATAGCCACTGTTATATAAAGCAATGCTGCAGCAGTGAAAATTAAACAGTAAGTCCTTAGGGCGATCCGCTGGAAAAAGTTCAAGCGTCATGGCTTTTCTATGAAGTGAAGGAAAGGACAATACAAGAACTGCTTATATCTAAATCCAAGCAATTATGATCTTCCGGATGGATACCTCTGTCTATGAACGTATAACTTGAGCAGACAGGGGGAAATATGAGAAGACAACGATACCTGATTCAGATCCTGCTGGCTGCGATGTTATTCTGCCTGCCGCAGAATGTACTTGCAGAAGAGGAGGGAATGAATCCATATCAGCTGATCTCACGAGGTCATGTGGCAATGATTCAGAATAATGATGAAGATGAGACGGTCAGCTATATTAATTTTCTGATGCTTGATGATCGTCCGGCATACTGCATTGAACCGGAAGTCCCGGTGCGATTTGAAGAAGATGGAACCGGACCGGTTTATATTCCGTCTGAATGGCCGGACTGTGACGAAGAGACAAAAATGAAGGTCAGCCGTCTGGCATACTACGGCTATGGACATCCGCTGACGGGAACGGAAAAAGATGCTTATGCAGCAACTCAGCTGCTGATCTGGCAGGCACTTGGCACTGCAGGAAGTGACTCCATCGCATCATCCCTTGAGCTTTGCAGCGTGCTGGTGCAGGCATCCATCATCTGTACCGGCGGGAAAGGCAATATTCCTCAGCTAATGGAGGAGATCAGAAACCGTTCTGAGACCATATCAATGATTCCCTCATTTGTGCGTCAGGATCCCTATGAACTGAAACTGAATGAATCACTGATACTGGAAGATTCCAAGGATGTGCTTTCTCATTTCAAACTGAATGAATCGACAATTCCGGAAGGAATCCATGAAGTTCAGGAAGGAAACAAACTGACTGTTTCGACTGATCCGGGAATCATGCTCAGCGATACGCTTGAACTGAGTTTTCATCGGATCGATGAAGAATGGAATGCGGTAAAGGCCGGGCTGATTGTCTATTCCAGCGGTGACCATCAGCGGATATTCAGCAGTTCCGGCGTGGAACCGACACCGGGATTTTCTATCAGCGTCTTCATGAACAGTGCTTCTCTTCAGATTCAGAAACTGGATGAATACGGAAGAACTGTAAGCGGAGCTGGATTTATAGCTGGCTTTGATGATGAGTTCAAGCATGCGATCCACAATGAATCTGAAATGCCGATTGTATTTTCAAGTGATGAGCAGGGCATTGTCAGAATTGCGGATCTTCCTTGTGATACTGA
>SABF01000282.1 GCA_009929095.1 Erysipelotrichia bacterium | reverse complement strand
TCCTGAAGAAGACTTCTTCGCCTGCAGTTTGGATACAGTTTTCGAAAGACCTGCAAGTTTTTCATTCAGTGCCTGCTTCTTCTCTTCCGTCCAGTAATCAGCCGGTTTGATCACATCTGAATCTTCAGTGCATGTTTCATTATCATAACCGAGCAGAGTTCCTTCAGATACAAACAGTACCAGCGGTACATAGATCATCATATTGCCATCATTGTCATACTGAATGATTTCCGGATCCCAAGTATTGATCAGTTCTGCAACCTGCTTGTAGAAATCGCTCTGTGCTTTGCGCTCCCCGTAGATATCGAAGTACATGACTTTCGTTCCGGCTGATACTGCTGCCTCATTCAGCATCGGAGCATAAGCCTGACACCACGGGCATTCTGGAAAGCCAATCATCACAATTCCGGTACCGTGCTGGAGCATCTTCATAAGAGACTCATTGTCAGCTTTATAGAATACGCTGTCTTCCGGAAGAGCAGTATACTGCGCCGTCAGGGATTCTTCTTCTGCGGCCGCTGAAGGCGGCACAGAAGCTGCCGCAGTGCTCGCAGGAGCGGGAGTCCCGCAGCCATTCAGCAGTATGCAGGCAAGGAATACACTGATTGCCTTCATTAATGTTTTTTTCATTTACTGATTATTTTATTTCCAAATACTGTGCCAAATTCTTCTGCAGTCTTGAGTTCTTCTGCACTCGGGCGGAATTTAACTCTGAGACCTTCCTGTACATCCAGTTTCAGCTGCTGAAGACGGGCTGTCATATTCGGCACTGCTTCGCCGCTCCAGCCGTAGCTGCCAAATGCAGCAGCAGGCTTCCCTTTTACAATCTGTGCATGCAGAGAGCCAAGCAGAGTCCACAGCGGCGGCAGCGCATCGCCGATGATTGTCGGTGAACCTACCAGAAATCCGCTGGCCTCGGATATCATTGCTGAGGTCTGGTCCATGTCTCCATGCTGAAGATCAATCACTTTAACATCGATATCACCAGCCTGGTGAATACCGGATGCGATCGCTTCTGCCATCATGCCGGTATAACCATAGGCACTGCAGTACGCAATGACCACGGTCGGTTTGCTGAACATTGTCTCGTCAGTCCATTTCCTGTATGCATCTGTGATTTCATTGATATGGCTGTCCAGCACTGGGCCATGGCCCGGGCAGACATAATCCACATCCAGTGTATCAAAGCGCTTCATTGCATTGATCGTAAATGGCTTTTTATACGGACCCATGATGCAGTCAAAATACAGTTTAGCAGCCTTCCAGTATCCTTCTTCATCCGTTACCTCAGATCTCAGAATGTCCTGTACTGCAAAGTGACAGCCAAGTCCATCACAGGTAAACAGCGTCTTCATCTCTTTTGCATAAGTCCACATGGTATCCGGCCAGTGCATGTTCGGAACTGACTGAAATTCCAGAGTAATATCGCCAAGAGACAGCGTATCCTTGTCCTTAACAATCTGATATTTAAAATCAGTGCGATTGATGATTTCTTCAATCAGGTATTGGAGATAGAGAGCCAGCTCGCCCCGGAGGCTTTACTGCTGCGTCTGCAGAGCATTGAAGAGCAAAGAGGCAGGATCAGGGGCTTCAAATGGGGCCCGCGCCGCATAGATATCGATATCCTCCTGGCGGGAGATCTGGTGATCAAAGTGAAGCATCTTGAGATACCGCATTACGACTTTCATAATAGGGAATTTGCCCTGAAACTGCTCTGCGAATTGATTCCGGAGCAGATACATCCCGTATATCACAAGACTATGAGTGAGCTGCTGGAAGCACTTGGCTCACCCGGAGGAAATAAATGAAAGCACTAGCAGCGATAGTACTTGCTGCCGGTAAGGGCACCCGGATGAAATCCGAGCGTGCCAAAGTAACTTTTCCCATCGCCGGTAAAGCGATGGTGCAGCGCGTTGTAGATACAGCTCTGGCCCTGAATGCCGAAAGAATATCGGTAGTGGTGGGCTGGAAAAAGGAAACTGTGGTATCCTGCCTGGAGGAAGACGATCGCCTGGTATTTGTGGAACAGACTGAACAGCTTGGCACGGGTCACGCCGTGATGATGGCAGAAAAGAGTCTGACAGATTTCCAGGGAGATGTCCTGATCCTGTGTGGAGATGTGCCACTCCTCAGTGCCGATACGGTGCGAAAGCTTCATAATGAGCACAAGGCCACTGGCGCCGCCGCCACCGTACTGACCGCAGTCCTGGAAGATGCCGGCAAATACGGTAGAATGCTGCGCGACGAGCGTGGGAACATCTGCGGGATCGTGGAGTACAAGGACGCCAATGAGGAGCAGCGCAGGATTGGCGAGTTTAATACCGGTATTTACTGCTTCGATAAAACCAGGCTCTTTGATGC
>SABF01000026.1 GCA_009929095.1 Erysipelotrichia bacterium | reverse complement strand
ACCCTGAGCTGTGCGTGGTCATTCTTCTCGGAACCAATGTACCATCATTTATCGAATACATGTGTACACATCGCAAATATTGTATTTAAGGGTTGTTAGATAACCTATTTATATTCAAAATCATATCAGACTCTATGAGAGTTACACTGCTATCGTATACTGGCGATGCTGAGGATTTATGCGAAATATGCGCAAAGAGTTGCTATTCGGAAGATGGAGCGTCGCAGATAAAGAATACAGAATGTAAGTCAGCGCTTATCAACGCCATCAAGTCGGGACATGAAAGTGTGCTGGAGCACGCAAGCTATACTTTCTCGATAGAGGGCATTTCAAGAGTGTGTTCGCACCAGCTAATCAGGCACAGAGTTGCATCATACTCTCAGCAAAGCCAAAGATATGCGGGGATTGAAGATGGGTATGTCGTACCCAAATCTGTCAAGGATATGGGAGATGAAGCAGAGGAGATATTCGATTCGATAATGGGTGCGTGCAAGGAAGCATATAATACCCTGATTGAGCTCGGTATCCCCGAAGAGGACGCTAGGTACATTGTTCCCAGTGCGACCTGTACAAACATCGTTGTTACGATGAATGCACGCGCCCTTCGCAATTTCTTCAAGCTGAGGATGTGCAACAGGGCACAATGGGAGATAAGATGCATTGCGCGGACGATGCATGAGATATGCTGTTCTGCTTCAGTGCTCGATCCAGTGCCAGAAATGGAACTGCTTCATATTCCTGCAGAAGACGATAAAACAGCCGGCGTTCACTGCGATGCCGTTCTCTCTGCTGACTCTCTTCATTTTCTGCTTCTGCCAGTGCTTTCTGTTTCTTAAGATCAGCAGCGCTCTGTCCGCTATCAGCGTGTGCCATCGAGAACTCCCTTCACAGCCTGATAGGAGTCTTCGATGACCTCTTCACGGCTGCGGGATGCGTCGATGATAATCATGCGTTCCAGATATTTCTGAATGACCTCTTGATAGCCCTTGAATACTTTCTTATGAAAAGCGAGGTCTTCCTGGTCAAGCCGGTCCAGCACTGCTCGCTCACGATGTATGCGTTCCAGTCCAAGTTCTGCAGGAATGTCCAGAAATATAGTACGGCATGGCATGTGTCCCTCAATGGCAAACTGATTGATTGCCATGACCTCTTCCATTCCGAGTTCTCTGCCGCAGCCCTGGTAAGCAAGCGAGCTGTCGACAAACCGGTCGCTGATGACATTGATGCCATGAGCCAGTGCCGGAAGTACAATTTCGACCAAATGCTGGCGGCGCTGCGCAGCGTAAAGCAGTGCCTCAGTCCTGGCATCCATTTCAGTATTAGTCGGATTCAGAATGATATCCCGGATTTCCTCGGCGATCCGCGAACCGCCTGGTTCTCTTGTCAGAAGCACCTGGCGTCCTTCTTCTTTCAGCCTTGTGACAACGGCTGTACTTACGGTTGTCTTTCCGCTTCCATCCGGTCCTTCAAATGTTATGAATTTTCCCTGTTCCATGCTGAAAATTATAGCATATTCCCATAAGCAGTCCGAAATCTCAAAAAATTGAATTCTGCTTTGATGCAGGATTCTTTTCGACTGAAATCAAAACTGCACAGTGAACCCTGCTGTCTTTATCGTCTGCTGTTGAGCAGTGCTTCAAAATATGCTCGATTATGCTGATCACCGCCATCAATATTACTGGATTCAAAGATCGGACACTCGATATTCTGGCTGATGCACATCTGCATGAACTCTGTCATCATGGCATCAATCAGATACGCACTGATGATTGTGGAGGTCGGACCGGTTGGGATCCCATTCGTCAGGGTAATCGATACATCGCCATATTCTGTCTGATTGTTCAAAACAGCTTCGGCAATATCACACAGTTTCTTTCCGCTGGAGTGTCTGCTTATGAGCTTTTCATTCGGTGATGTCACGGCAATAACATGCACGCCCAGTTTCTTCAGTCTTAATGCAAGTTCCACAATTAATCCATTTCTTCCGGAATTTGAGGTCATAATAATTGCGTCACCCTCCTGAAACGGATAGGTATTCATGATGATGTCAGCATATTCCGGAAGACGCTCGATTGCAGTGCTCTTGGTAAGATGGCTGGCACTGTTGAGTTCCGGCATAAGAATCGGAATCATGGAAGTGCCGGCATAGCCGCCGGCTCTTGCATAGACTTCCTGCGACATCATAAACGAATGACCGGTTCCAAAGAAATATATCTTTCTCCCCGCTCTGATTGCAGCAGTGAGTATTTCTGCGGCATGTGTTACTTCTCTGCATTCTTCCTGCTGAATTTTCTGAATCTTGGCCGTCAGAATATCTCCGTAAATTTTTAAAATTTCCTCCGGATGTGCTTCATTTGAATAGATGGTCATAGTATTCTCCTCATGATGTATGCAGATCCGCGATCTGCCGTCTGTTATTGCAATTATTGCATTGCGGATTGTGAACCGCAACCATGCCGATTATTCAGCTTCTGGTTGCTATTCCTATTAGTTATCCCTTATATTATACGTGCTTAATGACTGAACTAGTGACTGGAACATATCTTTTCAACATCGGTATCAATGTATTTTCATTGGTTGTTTTATCAGTGATTTACTGGAGTAACCGGAAAAATACCGCTCAGACATATGACATGGTCCTTTTTTCTGATGTTCTGTCCCTGTTCATGTTATGTGCCATATTTGATATTTTTTCGTGGATGTTCAATGGAACTGCCGGACCGGCCGCGAGAACATTTGTCTATATTGCCAATATCTGCTTCATGATGCTGGAAACTCTCTCTTTTGGCATCTGGCTCCTTTATACTGACTACCGACTGCATAAGACCACCTTGAACAGCACACAGAAGTGCTGGTTTTTATTTCCGTTCTTACTGGTTGCGATTCTGCTGATTATGACACCGCAGCATAAAATCTTCTTTACGATAGATATCAATAATTACTACCATCGCACCAATTGGACAGATGTGATGTCAATGTTTCAGATCACTTTGCTGCTGATAAGTTCATTCAATGCACTGAAGCAGCGAAACAAAGAGATTCTTCCGGATCGCAGGAATGAATGCTTGACGCTGTCCGTATTCATTATTCCCATCCTGATCGGCGGACTGCTGCAGTTCTTCCTATTCGGAATCAGTCTGCTAATTCCTTTCGGTACGCTGTCTATCCTGATCGTTGATCTTAATCTGAAAGGGCAGAAGATCCTTCAGGATGCTCTTACCGGACTGAATAATCGCGGAGCTATGGATCGCTATATCCTGGTATGCAGTGAAGATTCAAAGAAACAGACGTCCTCCTTCGGTGTACTGATGATCGATGTGGATCATTTCAAGAATATCAACGACAGCTGCGGGCATCCGGTCGGTGATCAGGCACTGATCGTATTTGCGGATGCCATACGCCAGGCATGCAAGAACAGCAGATGCTTCATGTGCCGCTATGGCGGTGATGAATTTACCATCATTGCAGAGGATATTTCATGTCAGGAATTGAAACAGCTAGAGATAAATATTTCTGACTCTATCGACCAAAGGAACAGAGACAATAAATTCCCCATTCAGCTGAAGGCAAGCATTGGCAGTGCTTATACTGAAATGCTTCAATATACTTCACTGAATGAACTCATGCGAATAGCAGACCGCAATCTTTATGCATCAAAGCGACTCAGCCGTATAGAATTGGTAAAAAATTGCGAGAGACCCGAATGATTGGACTGCTTGAAAGTGCTCATTTCCTGAATATTGGTACAGACCTGTTTTCTGCCGTCTTAATCGCTGTGCTGTTTCTGGATGACAGAAGAATTTTTGAACACACTTATGACATGATTCTGTTCTCATCATTTGAATTATCCTGCATTGTGTATTCTCTGGCTGATATGTTCACCTGGATCTTTGACGGTGTTCCAGGAAGTGTTGCCAGAGGTGCAGTTTACTTCTTTAATATCATTTTCCTGATGATGCAATTCCTCTGCTTTCTTCTCTGGATGCTGTATGTACGCTATCAGCTTAACCGCAGTGTGCTTCGTGCAAAAAGCAGGAAAATCACTGCAATAGCAATATGCTTTCTTGCCGTACTGCTGTTTCTGACTCCGATGTATAACATTATGTTTTCCGTTGATTCGGCCAATCGGTATCAGTCGACACTGTTTACAGTGCTTGCCTCCGGAGTGGAAATCATTCTGATTATTTACGCTTCTGTTCTATCTTTTCTCCGTGCCAGGCATGAATCAATTCCTGATCGCAGAGATGATCTTATGTTTCAGGCATATCTGATGATTCCAATCTTTGCCGGCGGTATTCTGCAGTTATGTCTGAAGGGTTTTTCCTTCGTTATTCCCTTTGGTGCAGTTTCTATCCTGGCCATGAATCTTCTCAGCAAGAATCACCGAATACTGCAGGATCCTCTGACCGGATTGAATAATCGGGGATCACTGCAGCGATATATGCTTGCACTGGAAAATGATCTCAAAAGAAAAAGTATCGGAGTCGGAATGATGATGCTGGATATTGATCATTTCAAGTCACTCAATGATTCCTGCGGCCATGCAGTCGGCGACAAAGCATTGATTATATGCTCCGCTCTTTTGAAACAGTCATTTGCCATCAATGATATATTCATCTCCCGATACGGCGGTGATGAATTTGCTGTAATCCGCACCAATGTGAAGGAAGAAGACATGCAGATCATGAAACAAACTCTGAACACTGCTATGAATCTGTTTAACAAGGAACACAGCACATCGTTTGAACTTCATGCCAGTGTTGGCATTGCCTGGTCAGATGAAATGAATCTGTCGATGAATGCACTGCTGAGCAAAGCAGATCATAATCTGTATCTTTCCAAAAAACAGATAATAAAACAAAACGCAGAAGCATAAGCTCCTGCGTATCTTTTTTTATTCAGCGTAAGCGGTGCCACCGGAGACATTGAAGTATTCTTCAAATGTTTCATCCGGATCAACAGCATAGATCGCTGATGCGATATCTGTTCCCACGTAACGGAAGTGCCAGGATTCAAATCCATAGCCAGTAATTTCTTCCTTGCCATCCGGATATCGTTCGATAAATCCATATTCATGGGCGTGCTGATACAGCCACTGTCCTTCATCCGTTGCCTTGAATTCTTCCGCGTTCAGATCAGCAGCAGGATTGACCGAAGATCCAATATCAGCAGCCAGTCCGGTCTGATGATCCGAATATCCCGGTCGTGAGCTGATTCGATCAGCTCGTTCAGTTCCGTAGGATGCCACATAGCCGTTATACAGCTGAGCTTGATATTCTTCGGAGCGATAGGCTGACAGCAGAGTCAGATTGACACCATCATTCGATGCGGCCGCAAACATTCCCTGCAGTGCGATCGCTGCCGGCTCTCTCATATAACAGGCCCCGGTGCCGCAGTCAACGGACCAGGTCAGATCCTCCGGAACATATCCTTCCGGAAGACGATGTGTTTTATTCGCAACAATCAGCAGACTGTCCGGGCTTGTGAAATCCGGAGTAGGTTTCGGAACAGCTGTCGGTGTAGGCGTAGACACTGCCGTCGGTGTGGGGGTTGCCTGAGCAGCTGCTCGCTGACCATCTGTCAAGTAACTGTACACAGACAGGCCAAGCAATGCCAGCATGATCACCAGAAGAACAGTCATAATTTTTTTCATGTGGATTTCCTCCGCCTCAATAGTATATCAGTCAATGAATATGTTCGTCTTCTTCAAAGCCTTTACAGCAAACCATCCAGCTGCTACTGAGACCAGTTCTCCAGCTGCCACTTCCGCACCGCTTAGCAATGATCCAAACAGAATATTATTTGGAAAATACAGACATCCGAGTTCAATGCCTACGAGAATGAAATTAAAAATCACCGGCATCAGCACTGAAAGAAGAGGAAATCCCTTAACTTTCAGATTCCTCAGTTCATAAGTGCAGACTGCCGCAAGCAGCGTCGCTGCTGTCCCGACAAATACATCCAGCACACCGGTCGGATTGATACTCATCATGGCACCGATCAGATTGGTCAGAAAACAGCCAAGTGTCACGCCCCAGATGGAAGGCATATATATCAGCGGCAGCAGAGTCAGTGCTTCAGCTATTCTGATCTGTATCGGCCCATAGGATATCGGTGCGAGAGCCAGTGATACTGTGGTATAGACAGCCGCAATCATTGCCACCTTTGCAAATGTTTTCAGTTTCACAGTAAAAAATCCTCCTTATTTTAGGTTACGTCAGGTAGCCGCTACTGACGGAAAGGCATTTGCCTTCCAGCAAATCAGTATACAGACTGTTTATCTATCTGTCGATGAAAATAGCACCGACAATCAGTGCTATTCCTTGTTTCTATTCACGTAACGCTTGATATAATCTTTCGCTGGAATCGGTCTGTCGAAATAGAATCCCTGGATCTGCTGACATTCTGTTGTCTTTAGAAAGTCCAGCTGTTCCTTGGTCTCTACGCCTTCAGCTGTCACTGGAAGCCCTAAAGACTGCGCCATTTTCATAATGGACGAAACGATGATGAAGGCTTTCTTCTCTTTCCCATCTATTTTATGCGGCAGAAATCTCATATCCATTTTAAGCTCATCCACTTCAATATCACGAAGTGTATTCAGTGAAGAATAATTGCTGCCGAAGTCATCCATCAGAATTGTATAACCGGCTTTCTTCAGTTGATGAATCCGGTTTTTCATCAGATTGGGGTTGGACATATAGGTGCTCTCTGTCAGTTCCAGCTGGAACAGATGACGGGGAACATTGTAGTGTTTCAGCAGATCATTCAGCAGCTTTTTCAGATTTTCGTTATTCAGGGACACTCGGGAAACATTAACTGAGATCGGAGTCGGATGAAATCCCCTCTGTATCCATTCATGCAGATAAATAGCAGTATGCTGCCACATATAGATATCAAGCTGAGTGATAAAGCCATTTCGCTCAAAGACCGGTATGAACTCTCCTGGCATGATCAGTCCGCGAACAGGATGAATCCAGCGAACAAGTGCTTCAGCTCCAGTTGGATTTCCGGTCTGTGTATTGATCTTTGGCTGAAAATACACCTGAAATTCCTCATGAAGCATGGCGTTCTGCATTTCATTCTCAACGAATAATTCATTCTTCATGTTCCGGTCCATCGCTTCATCGTACTTCCCAAAGTACTGACGATACTGATACTTTGTTTTTCTGGATGCCATCAGAGCGCTGACCATCATGCTTTCAACAGGAATGCTGCTGTCGCGAATAACAAAGATGCCGAAGGAAGGTTCCAGCAGATAATCGCGATGATACACAGCCAGTTTGTCTGCAGCTTCCTTTACATACGTTTTAATCATGTCTTCCTGGTATGGATGGCAGATCATAAACTGGTCCGCTCCTACTCTTCCGAAGATGCAGTCCGAATAATTCTTCGCAATTTCTCTGACCATATCTGCCATATAGGAAATCAGACGATTGCCTTCTCTTTCTCCCATAGCTGAATTGAACAAACGAAATCGGTCCACATCAAAATGAATCATAACGAATTCTGTCTCTGGATGCTTTTTCAGCATTCGCGCGGTTTCTATCTGAAATTGTCTGCGATTAAACAGTCCAGTAAGTTCATCATAATCCCTGGTATGACGGCTGCGCTCAATTATTTGTATATGTCCGCCGGCTATAACATCCTCAATCCGGTTAATCAGCAGCTGATAGCCGATCGGAAATACAATCCTTTCTCTTGCCCCCATGCGAATGCCTGCCTCTTCCTCAATTCCTTCATCGCGAAGTTCAACGAGAATAACCGGGATATCGGAATGATCAGTCCTTTTCAAAAACCTCATCAGTTTCCGGCCATCATTATCCATTCTCAGCAAAATTGCATCCGGATATTCTCCGGATGCAATTGCCTTGATCGCATTATGACAGTCTGCCGCTTGAACTACATGAAAAAAAGAGGTTAACAGAGCGGCTATATGAATACGTCGCTGATTGACACTATCTACAAGGAGAATCGTATGACGATCAGAATACACAAATCCACCTCACAATGAACAGATTGTTCCCCCACAGTCACTGATATCATGCTTATGATCTCATTTGTATTATCTCATATATCCGGAAAAAAAAGAATTCAAGACTCACCTGTTTCAGAACATTCAATTTCATGAATACAATATGCAGGAGCCAGATATTTCAGATTGAACACTATCCTGTGCATCCGTAACAGATTCTCAGGTCTTCCTATACCGGCGATTCTAATTTTCTTTTCGATTGTCCTGTTAAATACACAGTGTGTCTGACCTGTGTCTCTTCATCCAAATGCAGTACATCAGGAAATTATTATTATTTTGTAAAAACATTAAGGAACGTACTCTATGAAGAAATTTATTTCGATTCTGTTTTCGGCGGTTCTCCTCTGCGGCTGTTCTGGTTCAGCATCTTCGGGTTATCCAATCACTTCAGCCTCAGCTGCTTTCGTTATCCCCGCTTCAGCTTCTCCAACTTCATCACCAATCGGAATGACTAATCCAATGACTGAAGTCAATAGTGCTTCAGAATTCACTGATAAGGATCTGCAGGACATGATTACTCCTGCCAATGCAGCAGAAACAAAGTACTTCCTGTACAAGGATGGTCCATCCGAAATTCAGTTTACCCTTGACGGAGTAGAGTATTCCTACCGTAGCATGATTGGTGATCTGCAAGATATCTCCGGTGTCTATGCGACCTATCCGCAGGATGCCAATGCGATCTTCTATGTAGAAGATCCAGACGCCAATACTCTGGGAACCGGTTCTCCGTGCGATCAGGGTGTTATAGCAAAATGGCAGCGCAATGGAAACTCCTACTCTCTGTTTGCCAAGGATAGTCAGGATGTGGATGCCTTCTGTGCTGTTCTCAAGGAAATTATTAAATAATCACGACGATACATTGTTACAAATGCAGGTCTTCCAGAGGAAGGCCTGCTTTCTATTGCGGCAATGTTCTTTACCGGCAGCTTCAGGCAGTATGCCTGTCAAACCAGTCTGTGATTTCCTGCAGTCTGCGAATGCGATGTTCCGGTTTCCCACTGCGGGACAGTTCATGATTTTCACCATGGAAAATAACCATCCTGGTTTCAATTCCGCGTATAGACAGCGCCTGCATCATCTGCATGCCTTCCGGCAATGGACATCTTCGATCCTGATCACTGTGGATGAATAAAGTCGGTGTCTTCACTCGATCGGCATATTTCAGCGGAGAGTGATTCCAGAATTTTTCAGTATCCCGGAAAGCACTGCTGACTCCGCACTGATCTGAAGAGAACGGCATGCCAATATCACTCATGAACGCCTCTGAAATCCAGTTGGAAATAGAACGCTGAGAAGCGGCACAGCAGAATCTGTCAGTATGACCAATGATCCAGTTAGTCATAAAGCCACCGTATGAACCGCCAGTCTCACAGAGTTTCTTCTGATTTATATTTGGATATTTCTTCAGTACTGCATCAGTAAAGTCCATCAGATTTTCAAAATCTACGCTTCCATACTGATCACGGATATCAGCGAACGCATCTCCGCGGCCATCTGAACCTCGAATATTTGTAAAGCATACGACATATCCTTTTGCACACCACACCTGCATTTCGTGAAAGAATGCTTCGCTGTAAATCGTTCGCGGACCTCCATGAATATCCAATATTGCCGGATATTTCTTGTTTTTACTGAATTTCTGAGGAAGCAGCACCCAGCCATGAAGCTTCTCATTTCCCGAGACATAATCAATACGATTTGGTTTGGCTATATATTTTCCCTTCAGAACCGCTTCATTCAATGATGTGATTTTTCTGACATTTCTGCCATCATGATCCATCTCATAGACTTCCATCAATGAAGCTGGCGACATATAGGCAAAAGCAATTCTGCTGTCTGACACATCCAGAAAGAATACTGCACCTGGTCTGGAGAAGAGAACTTCCTTTTCAAAGGAACTGTTATATTTCCAGATTTCAGAACGGTCTTCATCTGAAGCCAGAGTAATGAAGCTGTTTCCTGATACAGCTGAACTGCGGCCGCTGCCAAGTGCCATATCTACTGCAGCGCTGTTGTACAGAGACCGCTCGGGATCTTTCTTCAATACCAATCCGTCTTTGGTGACGAGATAAAGCTTTGCACTTTCGTTGATCCCATACTGTTTTGTATCAGTGGCCAGGCAGTACAGTCTGTTCTTGATCACAAACAGTCCGGAAATTGTATGATCAGCTCTGCCATAGATTATTTCATTCCTGCCGGAGTCCATATGATATGCAAAGATCTTCTGGTAAATCATACTGCTGTATCCGGTCCAGGAAATACCGGTATAGCAGACATCGTGATCGCTGACTTTCATTGCCGAGACATCAAACGTCGGTCCGGTAACACGCTTGATCTTCAGTAGTTTGTCTGTTCTGATTATAAACAGTGCCGTACGCTGACCATTGATAAAATTCCTGCCGTTAAACCAGTAAGGAACTTCATCAACTACCTGATAATCAGCTTCTTTCGCTCGTGCTTCATTCTTTTCCCTGCGTTTTTCCGCCGAATCAAGATATGCGTCCGGATCCTCTCTTCGGATGATGCCAAGTGCAGCATAGACTCCATCACTGACTTTTGTCATCGTCTGCATTTCAAACGGAAGTACAATCCATGGCTCTGCTTCACCGCCATTAACATTCAGTGTGTAAAGAACCGTTGTTCCCGGTTCATCCTTCTCTGTACTGCGCTGCAGAATCATATGCGTCTGATCCTGCCAGCACACCAGTGCAGCATCAAGTGTATGCGTCAGCTGGATGACCTGGTTATTACAGGAAAGATATACATCTCTGCGATAGTCATTCTTCTCTTTATCTGCATATGCTACCTGGAATCCCAGCCGAGTTCCATCCGGACTGTACTGCAGATTCTCCGGAAATCGATAGCCTAACATATCATTAATTTCAATTGCGCTGTTCATTTTCTGTTTTTTCCCTTCATTTCTTTTATCAGAAAGGTCATGGCGATTGTTTTGGCATCGGGAATCCTGCCGGCAACGATTCCTTCGGTCAGTTCCTCCAGACTCATGCGTGATATATTCAAAAATTCATCTGAATCCAGATACTGGCCGCAGAACTTTCCCTTCTTCGCATAGTACATGCCGATCTGTTCAGAATCATAGGCCCCGGTAGGAATAATATAGCCAAGATATTTGAAATCAGTTCCTTCATAGCCGGTCTCTTCAATGATCTCTCTGGATGCAGTCGTCAAGTCATCTTCCCCCGGTTCCCGTTTGCCGGCAGGAAACTCAAGCGTAGTCATATTCTGAGCATAACGCCATTGCGTTACCACAAAGAATTTTCCATCTTCATCTTCAAGGGCAATGCCAACGCCGCCGTGATGCTCTACAACTTCACGCTGAACAATCTGCCCGTCCGGCAGCTGTGCCTGATCCACACGCAGGCTGACGACAGCTCCATGATATTTATAATCTGCTGATATCTGTTTCTCCTGATAGTCCATATGAAACCTCCGCAGTCATTATATAATGTACTTCGGAGGTTTCATCATGAACAAAAAGGTCTATTTTGCCGGTTCAATCCGAGGCGGAAGAGAAGATGCCCAGTTGTATCACCGCATCATTTCCTATATCAAAGAGACTGATATTGTTCTGACAGAACATATTGGTGATCTTTCTAAATCTGTTCTTGAACAGGAACGATCAAAGGATCAGATGATCTATGATCAGGATACCGCCTGGCTGAAAGAAGCAGATCTTGTGATTGCCGAGTGCACATCTCCTTCACTTGGCGTCGGCTATGAACTTGCTTATGCCGAGTCGCATCATATTCCATGCTATCTCTTCTATCAGCACAGACGTACAGAATTATCTGCGATGCTGACGGGTGATCCATATTTTCACATCCAGGCATATGAAACAGAAGAAGAAATTCTGCCGGTGATCCGTAGAATTCTGGATCAGGAACCAGAAGAATCGTAGACATCTCTGAGTCTTTTGAGTTCTTTCCAGGTAACCGGTATTGCACTGGCATGGGACGGTTCACTGACCGGCAGCATCTTATTACTGTCGCCAAGATCTACGAGATTTCCCTCATATACGTTATATCCCCACAATGCCAGAAATTTAAATCGGGTATAGTCATCATAGTAAACCACGGCATCATTGCCATGATCTTTTCTTTTCAATACAAACGGTCCTTCGCTCTGATGTCCGGTAATCGGATCGCTGAATCGGTTGAAATGCAGATAATCCGTATCGGAGAAGCCAATGAACAGCTGTGAGTATTCTTCCATCGGATACCGTTCATCCTTCAGGATAATAGAGTAATGGGCACCTTCTTTG
>SABF01000281.1 GCA_009929095.1 Erysipelotrichia bacterium | reverse complement strand
ATAGGATTATTCTTTTTATTCGTAAAGATTTTTACGAAAGTTGAGTTATCCAGCCCATTCATTAAATCTTGTGATAATTCCAAACAACTATAGGTGAATATTTTTACCAACCGATTAATCAGCAAAATGATTAGTCGGCGAATTTTTTATGGTTTAATGCGTCACAAAAAGAGTTTGAATATCGATATATAGTCGCGTTTTGTGGCGCTGATTTTATTAAGTATTAGGAGGTGAGTTGTTAGCTGCGCGCTTCAATATTTATATAAGAGGAGTGATTGATTTGAAGTTTTTACTTGACATATCCGGCAAGGGCTGTTACTAGTAGAACTCATTTTCATCAATAAATAGCAATCCAACAGGAGGGAAAAAAATGAAAAGAACAATCTTCAATGCAGTGCTCGGAATGGGGATCAGCGCAGCATTCGTGATCTCTCTCGGTATCTCCGATATAGGCACAGCGGGTCAGCCCCTGCTCCTTTACCATCTGCCTGATATTATCCGGTTTATCAAGATTGGTATCACCATTGCAGAGATGTGCATCCACATATTCTTCAATGCCGGCACATTTCATAACCCGCTCAATATACCCAATCCCGCAGTTCGAAAGAATATACAGATGATACTTCCCGTGAAGTATCCGGAATGTTTTTTGAATATCCGGATACAGATTTGTGCCAATGCGTTCAATCTCCGTATATTCCTGATCGCTGCACTGTCTGACAATCTCGCAGGCAGTATCGATATCCAGTCCGGGCAGTACTCCTTTTGCCCATTCATCCATTGGTTTTCCCATATACCTGGAAATGAATTCATCTGTCATTTTTACATGATGATATGGAACCTGATCCAAAATTTCATTCCATGCAATCTTCATCACTTCTGTGCTGTCGCACAGCGTCCCATCCACATCAAAGATCAATCCAAGTTTTTCCATTGCCATGGTCACCCGCACAGTTTCTGCGTTCCTTCCTGAACTATCCTAACAGATTCCTTGAATTTGCACACCCTTTTATAAACGAACAAAAGGCTGTTTTCATTAATGAATACAGCCTTCTGTCAGTTACTTGAACAATCCGGTAAACCATCCCCAGAATCCTTCTGATTCATCCGAGGAACTGCTATCCTCCTTCACTGTTTCTGCTGAAGCAGTCGGAGCCAGAGATGTTTCTGCATCTGCAACTTTATAGATATAGATTGTCCTGCTTTCCATGTCATCTGATACACCAGAGTAGCTGGCATACTGTGATGATTTATCTTTGATTGCTTTCACCATTCCGCCAAGCTTATCAATATTCTTTATATCACTGCTCTCTGTGATCTTTGAGATGCCTGCCTGATTGTATTTAACCATACCATCATAAAGTTCTTTTGCGCCATTCTGCAGCTGAGTTGTTCCGTCCTTTAAAGTATCTGTGCCCTTCTTCAACTGATCAGCTCCGCTGCAGGCAGCAGATACTCCGTCAGTGTATGTTTTTACCCCTGCCACAAACGACTTCACCTGATTCAGAGTTGACAGCAGTGCATTCAATGCATTCATTGTACCGGAATCAGCCTGCACCATGCTGGTCAGCAGTGCTGTGATTACCTGATTGCCGGCACCACTCCTGACTGTTTCAACATCTGTATTTACAGAAACTGCTTTTGTCAATGTCCCGGCAGCATTGCTGAGATTGGTATTGAAATCAGCATTGGTATCATAGTTCTCACAGGCATACGTAATAATCAGTGCGGCAGTGGCATCATCCACAGCTGGACTGTTGGCTTTGAGCTGCTCTGCACATGCGGCATAGATTTGATCCAGAGTTTTTGCGTTAACCTCATTTGCAAACAGTGTTTTCTCAAGTTCCGATACGCCTGCCTGAAGAACCGGATCACCGGTAGAATCTGCTCCGCCGCCAAGGACATAAGCAATTGCATTGGCCAGATTATCGCTTTCAAGCGGATTGTCTGGCCGATCAGCAACCGCTTTATACAGCACCTGCTTTGCCTGATCATCTGTCAGAGTATAGTGTTTCTCGTCTGCTGCTGTTCTGATGGTTCCGAGAATAGCTGCTTCCGTATTGGCAATATCTTCATCAGAAAATTGAGTATATTTCTTTTCAAAAGGATAATTTCCATCATTTGAATAAGGGCCAATACCTTGATTATCTGTTTTATTCTTTCTTATCCCATCCTCTAAAAGTTCTTTTCTGCCCTGATTTGTATAAAGCTTGTCTAAAATAGTATTATCCCAATTTTTATCAATTAATTTATATTGGACATTTTTCTCAGGTTCAGAATTGTTAGATTGTGTTATATTATCCGAAAACAATAGCGACGCACTATTATTATTTCTTCCGGTAGTTTGATCCGTTAGCCCAGAAAATAAGTTTCTTTCTTTTTTATATGAATTTGTGT
>SABF01000025.1 GCA_009929095.1 Erysipelotrichia bacterium | reverse complement strand
AAAATCCCTCAATGCCGAATACTTCCTGCAACTGGTACAGAAGTACACGGACATCAAGGAATTGGATGCCGAAATCATTCGGGAGTTTGTGGAAAAGATTATCGTGTTCAAGGCAGAAAAAGTCGATGGTCATAGAGTGCAGCGAATTCAAATCATTTACAACTGCATCGGAGCAGTAGAAATTCCGAGTAAGCATGAAAAAACGGCATAGCCGATACTCACGACTATGCCGAATATTTCAGGGATTATAAATCCCTAAGACGCACCAACAAATGCAGGGCTTTTTTCTGATAAGAATCTCTATTCGTTCCGACTGAGTCAGATTCCGAAAGGTGTTTAGGATACGGGCAGGCTTCAAGCCAGGCGATAAAATGTTTTGAAGATTTTGCATACATAACATGATCACATGACACAGATCATCTCGTACTCTGTGTCATGTGACATTTCGCTGATCCTGGAAGAGCCATTCTGGTGTCTCATCCGTGCAGGCAAATTTCATTAATACAGTCTCTTCAGTATCTGCCATCGTGGGATATTCCTGCCATGATTTTACTGTATGGACATTGATGAATATTTCGATTATTAGAATCCATGATGATTGTGCGGCAGCGATACTTCGCGATCCTTATCGCCGCTGTTCTTTTTAGACTGTGATTGTCAGAGGTGCTGTGCGGTGTTCCTGAGAAACCGGTTTCCTGCTGTTTTATACTACAGAAATTACAGTATCTTGAATGGCGCTTATGAGAATGGTATTTTCATTGCCGCAAACCGGGCATACAGAGAGTTCATAGCCAAAACAGAGCGTCTAGAGCAATATCATTGATCGTAAAGGCACGGATCAATTATTGATGGTTGGAAAACAGAAGCAGAAAGACAATCCGACAGGCGAACAAATATATTGATATTAACTGACGATTGGCAGTTATAATAATGACGAAAGGAATTTTCTATATGTCAACGAAAGAACAGATTTTGGAAGCGACGCTGGAGCTTGCATCAGCACAGGGGCTTGGTTCGCTGTCACTGTCACAGATAGCCGGGAAAGTGGGAATTCAGAAGCAGTCTCTTTATAACTATTTTTCTTCCAAAGATGAGATCGTTCATGAACTGTACGTATATCTGAGACAGAAGGCAAAACAGCACAGCAATATTCAGCCAGTGGACTACGGTCAGATGGTCAAGGGAAGAGCACCGATTGAGGTCCTGACAAGGGCTGTTAAGTCCTACATAAAAATGAATGAGGATCCGGACATGAATCGATTTTATATGTTTATCATGTCTGAAAGAAGTATTAATCCGGAAGCAGCTGAGATCATGACAGCTGAAACAGAACGAATGATTCTTGAGACCAAGCAATTGTTTTATGCAATGCAGGTACATCATGTCATGAAGTTTGATAACACGGATACTGCGGCATTCTCATTTGCCATGACTGTTCATTCGATTATGGATTACAGATGTGATCAGAAAATATCAGGCAGAAAACAGACGGCAGATGAACTGCTGCAGGATTACCTAAAGGAATTCTGCAGAATATATGGAGACAGAAAAAAATGAAATTGAATAAGCTTGGAATCTTTGGCATCATCAGCCTGATTTCCTATGCGGCATCCGTATTCATTTCCCCTATTGCCTATCCTGGATATAACTGGCTGAGTATGGCAGTCAGCGAACTGAGTGCGGTCGGCGCTCCATCCAAGCAGCTGGCAGATCAGCTGATGTGTGCATTCAGCCCATGCGGGATTGTTTCCGTCATGGGTGTATGTGTGGCAGCTTCGGAGTTTAAAACAGATCAACTGCGATTGGGAATATATCTGTTTGCCGGCATGGAGTGGCTGTGCGGCGTCGGCTATGGGATGTTTCCATGGGTCAGCAATGCCTCAAACCTTGTCTTTCAGAATCTGATGCATCTGATCGTTACGATATTGGTTGTTGTGCTTTCAATCGTCTCTCTGATCCTGATTGCCATCAACGCAAAGAAGGAAAATCTGAAATCAACAGGAACCTGGGCTCTTTTGTGCCTTACATGCATGATGATCGGTGCAATTGGCACTAATATCATGCCGGCATCAGTCTTTGGGCTGTTTGAACGATTCAGTACATTCTCTGCTGTGATATTCAATGCGGTACTTGGCTGGAATCTTCTGAAGGGAAAATTTCATGCGGACAGAATCAATCAAAGTTCAGCAGTACAAAAGGTATAAAAAACATGTGAATTGAGTCTGGTTCGATGTGCGATTTCAATTGCAGGAGACCAATATTGAAACTCATACTCTGAGGAAAGTGATCCGGTGCTCTGGAAAGCTGTAATGATTGTTCAAATAAGAGATAAAGCCATGGTAAGATAATCCATATGTCTGCAAACATGAATCTGAAAACTGCTCTGGACAGTCAGGAAAAACTTGGTCTGAAAACGAAGCTGTCAATTGTAACAGCACTTTCAATGCCGGCAATCTTGGCTCAGATTTCGGAAATCCTCATGCAGTATATTGATGCGGCAATGGTTGGATCATTAGGCGCTGAAGCATCCGCCTCAATTGGACTGGTCTCCTCAAGCACCTGGCTGATTGGTGGACTTATGAGTGCGTGTGCAGCTGGATTTGCCGTACAGGCAGCTCATGCGATTGGCGCCAGCAACTATCCTCGAGCCAGAAAACTGCTGAAAGAGGGATTGATTGCGGCAGGAATCTTCTCTTTGTTTTTGACCTCGTTTGGGTTATTCGTCAGTCCCCATCTTCCGGTCTGGCTTGGTGCAGATGTCTCGATTCATCATGATGCGGCAATGTACTTTTCCATCTTCTGCGCATTCACTCCTGTTCGTCTGTATGCAGCGATGTGCATGCAGATGCTGGCCTGCACCGGCAATATGAAAACTCCGGCCAAGCTGCAGGTACTGGCCTGTGCAGCAGATGTAGTATTTAACTACTTTCTGATTTATCCAACACATTCATTCAGGATATTTGGTGCGTCCTTTATCGTGCCGTCAGCTGGATTGGGAGTTGCCGGAGCAGCTCTTGGTACAGGACTGTCCGTGGCAGTCGCGGCAGTTCCGGTGATATATATTGCCTGTGTCAAATCCCCGGCTCTTTCACTGAAGGGCGACCAAAGCCGGTGGAGTCTTGAAAAAGAAGATCTGATCAGAGCCAGGAATATTGCTGTTCCCATGGGCTGTGAACAGGCTGCTCTTTCTCTGGCTCAGGTAGTATCTACAGCGATTGTCGCTCCGCTTGGAACAATCGCCATCGCGGCAAACTCCTTTGCGGTAACAGCAGAGGCAATCTGCTATATGCCTGGCTACGGCATCGGCTCTGCCGCAACAACCATGGTAGGTCAGGCAATTGGTGCCAAAAGAAAAGATCTTGCAAGATCCTTTGCCTGGCTGACTGTCATATCCGGGATGGTTCTGATGGGCATCGTTGGGATGATCATGTATTTTATCTGCCCGTTTATCTTTATGTTTCTGACACCGGTTCAGGAAGTTCGCGATCTTGCTCAGGAAGTACTGCGAATTGAACTTTTGGCAGAGCCTCTGTTTGCGGCATCAATTATTGCGTCTGCAGCTCTTCGCGGTGCCGGCGATACAATGATTCCGGCAATTCTCAATCTGGTATCAATCTGGGGCGTCAGACTGACTCTGGCGTGGATTCTTTCCAAATCCATGGGATTGAGAGGCGTATGGATTGCCATGATGGTCGAACTCTGTTTCCGCGGCGTGCTGTTCCTGATCCGTCTGAAGCGGGAAGGATGGCTTAAACGGATCTGTGAATAGTGAGCAATGATTCAGCGTCTTCGATGACGTCTCTATGATTCGTATTCATCCAGTCGGACGCAAGATACAGAATCACATCTTCAGAGCAATCCTGCTTCACATTGAATAGGCAGCACTGAATATAATGAAATGATAATTGCCGGTTTATGTTAAGACTTCATGGCTGCTTCTCTCAGATCTTTTTGCTCTGATTATCTGCAAGACTCTCTTTCCTTCGATCGATACTGCGCAGCATATCAGCCGGCAGATTGATGATCAAATCTCTCTCGGCCATGTTCAAAACAGCATTCTGCGTGATTGTTCTTATCAGGCAAAGTGCTGCTGATCCAGCTCGAACTTCATCCAGTGGATCGTCATCAGAGCGTGAATCATGAGTGTTTTCTTTCCGTATAAACAAAGATCCGCAGAGCGGATCTTGCTAAAGTGTGATTCTGATATTGTTTTCCGGCTCAAAGTCGATGATTTTATGTTCTCTGATATAGTCGCTGAGAATGACTGCCATAGGCTGATCTGCAGATTTGACAGATGGCAGCTTTGCCAGCATTGGATATCTTCCGCCAACAGCGAACTGGTCATTGCGGAGACACATGGTAAAACTCATCTCATCTGTGATCGGCTGACCTTCAAACAAAAGATTGGTGATTCGGCTGCCCGGATCATTGAGGGCATGAATCGTATAGGAGATGCCATCAACGAAGCAGCAGGCATCATAATCAATTTCCGGCTTTATGAATCTTGGTGAAACGGTCGGTCGGTCATTGATCACGGTGTAAAATTCTGCTGAAGTTTCCAGGAAATACCGCAATGTTCTTCCGGATATCTTTTTAACCGTGTAGCCAAGCGGGTTGACAGAAGCGGCTGCCGCATGGCGCATCTTGATAATATCGGGCAGTCCTTCGCTTCCTTCAGAGAGGCAGTTTACAGTCAGCTGCGCACCGGTTTTCTCCTGCAGTGCATGGCTCATCAGTGTAATCAGCTGAGGTTTGGCGATCAGTGCATTCTGCAGATTGGGAATTGTGAGATCCATCTTAGTCGTGCCAAGCTGTTCATCCAGCCAGCTTTCACATTCGGTTTCTTCGTACTGTACAGCTGCGAGTACTTTGTGATCTTCATCTGCATCCGCTTTCATGATCTGAACATCGGCGGTATGTGTATCCGTATAAAGATCAATGCAGATCAGTTCTGTTCCTTCGGAATGAATCTGAGCATAGGCTGTCCCTTTTGCGCTGATGCCGGAAAGTGTTCTGCCGGAATGTCCTGCGATCAGTACATCAATTCCCGGTACCGACTGCAGCAGTGCATATGCTTCATTTTCTGATCCGCTGTCATCCAGTCTGTATCCGTTTGCCGGATCCTGTTCAAAACCGCTTTGAATCATGCAGATGATATAGTCCGGTTTTTCCAGATCCTTAACCAGAGATACTGATTTTCTTACCGACTCTATGGTGTTCTGGAACTGGCAATGTCGGATCTGATCCTTGTTTTTCAGTCGATATACGCGATCACTGATGACACCGATGATGGCAATCTTATGATCGGCAGCTTCATGCATGGCATAGGTTGCACCAATAGGACGATCATGAATGTTCACATTAGCCGTGATGCATGGGGCGCATGGGGCGTTCAGTGAATTCAATCTGGTTTTCAGTACGGAATAGCCGGAATTAAAGTCATTGAAACCAATGTTCAGATAGTCATATTTCATACCGTTCATCACAGCGGCAATTGGAGAAGGCTCTTCCGGATGAAACAGTTCATGATGCAGTGACAGTGCACTGCCGTCAAAGGCATCGCCGTTATCAAGCAGGATGGTATCAGAATCGCGAAGACTCTCAATCAGTGTATTCAGTCTGGCAAACCCCTTCTCAGCGATCATGCCGTTAGGCGTCTCCCCTTTTACCTGGGCGTGTACATCTGAAGTTGCGAGGATTCGTATGCGATTTTTCATTTAGTTTTTCTCCGTCTCGCGTATCATTATAAGCAATTTGCTTTATGAATGAAACAAATCATTGCTTGAGGATGCCATATTTTAACTTGGCTGAGATGATTCGATGCAGACTTTCCGTCAGTCTTTCTTCGGAGATTGTTCCGTTATTGACTGCTTCAAGCATGCCTTGGAAAGCTTCCGGAAGATTGTGAGGGATCAGAATCATATCAGCGCCGGCATTGAAGGCGGTTATGGAAGCCTCTGCAGAACTATAGTATCTGGTGATGGCTTTCATATCCATGGCATCTGTAATAATGATCCCAGTAAAGCCAAGTTCTTTTCGCAGCCGGTCAGTCAGCATTTCTCTGCTTAATGAAGTTGGCAGTCCATCGTCTGAGGCATTGGGTACCGTGATATGAGATGCCATGACAAAGTCAGAGCCGGCCTGTATGCCAGAGATAAACGGGCGCATCTCACACTGCATCATTTCACCCCATGTCTTTCTGGAAGATGCATAGCCGTTATGAGTATCTTGATCAGTATCTCCATGTCCCGGAAAGTGCTTCAGACAGGTCATCATGCCTGCATCATGGAAACCAGTTACTGCCGCATTGACCATGTTAGCTGCCGCAGCAGGATTCCTGGAGAAAGATCGGTCTCCTATTGCCTTATTATTTGGATTGGAGAACACATCTGCGTCTGGTGCAAAGTCAACATTAAAGCCGTATTCAAAAAGATATGAGCCGATTGTATGTCCTGCCGAATAGCCCTCATCCCAGTTATATGACTGACCGACATCCAGCATTGAGGAATATCGTTTCACATCGAAACCAGGTGTGTTTCCAATTCTGGCAACCCGGCCGCCTTCTTCATCCACGCAGAGAAACAGCGGGATGCCATCGGTATGATGCAGTGCATCCATCAGGGTGTTCAGCTGATCCGGATCAATGATATTCTGTCCGAATAAGATGATGCCGCCAACAGGATACTGCTTTAAAAGTTCTGAAGAGCGTTCAGTCCAAACAATCAGTCCATTCTTATTCTGAGCGTTGACCTCTTCTGATTCAGATTCGGAATAGAAAGATTCCGGCCGTACAATAAAGAGCTGACCGATCTTCTCTTCCAGACTCATCTGAGCAATATAGGAAAGGATCGGATCCGTTTCTGGCATAACAGATTCAAAGGCATTATCTGACGCATTTCCTAAACAGCCGGAAAGCATGACAGATACCGCCGCCAGCAGAATCAATACATGCATTTTCATGTGTGTTCTCCTGCATTAAATATTGTATCATTGCAGAGAAAAGCGAGAAAAGCACGTATGATGAAAACCGTCACCGGAATCCTGAATCTGGTCCTGTTTGCAATCCTGCTTCTGAAGGGTCCAATCAGAAAATATGGCAGCAGAGAACTGAATCGATTTTTTTTCAGACTTCATAAGCCGGTCAGCGGTATCGTATGTCTGACAGTCCCGGTACATCTTTTCTATATTTGGAATGCAGCAGGGACTTATCCGCTTCACAGTTTTTTTGGAATTGCTGCTGCTGCGGAGTATCTGGTACTTGTCACACTTTGTCATACAATGAAAAATCAGACCGTCAAAATGCGCTGGCATCGAATTCTGTCTGCGCTTCTTCTGGCATTGCTGGCCGGTCATGTGATTATTCACTGACTTCTTTGATATAGCGATAAATGGTTGGCTCGGAAATATCAAGCTGACGGGCAATCTCAGTAACTGCCCCTTTCATTTTAGTAATACCTTTTTCGTGCAGTGTTCGAACAGTGTTCTTTCGTTCGCTTATTTTCATGTGTGATGGAACCAGCCCTGTTTCTTCAATGGTCTGAGCAACCAGGCTGTGGAGAATCTCATCCACAGGGACATCGAGTGTTTCTTTGAACGCTGTCTGCAGCTGCGACAGGTTGTACTGCTTCTCCAGTCTGCTGATGACATTATTTAGTTCCATGCAGACGGACAGGTCACGATTGATGCACATCATGCCAATCAGTCGATCATCATTCTTAATAAAATACGTACTGGAAAGATAATCCTTTCCTTTGCTGGCACCGTTGTAATTTGAAATATAGTCATGGGTCTGATACATATTCTGGTCAATGAGTTCCTTGGCAAGTGAGGTCAAAGGACTGCCAATTCCACGCCCGGAATGGTACCCATTTTCTATTGCAATGACGGAATTATCTTTGTCTTTAACATTGTGCAGAACCACCTCACAGGCTGGTCCGCAGATATCGGCAATAAATTTCACCATCGGCTTGTACATATTCAAAAGTTCTTCGTCTGTCATAAGTGTACCTCAAGAATAATATTATCAGAAAATACACAATGATCAAGAATTTTGCAAATTGATAATTATCAATAATCTCATAATATGTGATAAATATGCTTGATTACATAAATCAAGAAGATTGAAAAATTATCAATATGATAAATTATATTGCATTAGCGAATTTGCAATGCTATAAAAAAAGCAGAGATCAAGTGATGGTGCATCATATCAGGTAAAAACTGTTTATCAGATATAAAAGGAAATTGATTTATTCCAGAAATAAATAAGTTCAACCGGAGGCCATCGGTGGCATACAGACAATGCGCGCTGTCTGAAAAGGCGGATCTTGAGAAAACAATCAGAGGAGAAAACATGAAAAAGGAAATTTACAGTAAAACTGCTCCAGCAGCCATCGGTCCATATTCGCAGGCAATTGAATGCTCCGGTAGATTTGTCTTTGTATCAGGACAGCTGCCAATTGATCCTGCTACTGGAGAATTTTCCGGCTCAGACATTGTCAGTCAGACAGAACAGTCAATCAAAAATATGGAGGAAGTGCTCAAGGAAGCAGAAATGACTTTAGCAGACGTTGTTAAAACAACTGTCCTTCTATCAGACATTGGCAACTTCACCACAATGAATGATGTTTATGCTAAGCATTTTTCAGGAGTCTGTCCGGCAAGAGCTGCATTTCAGATAGCCAAACTGCCAAAGGGAGCTCTAGTTGAAATCGAAGCAGTTGCAGTCAAGGACTGACATTAGCTACACAACAAGATCAGATAGAGAAAAACAATCACTAAGAAGGGAGATTAACCATGTCATTATCAAATGAACTCATCCAGCGAGTAGCAAACGAAGAAAACGACTATGTTATTGACTGCCGAAGAGCGATTCACAAGATGGCAGAAATAAGCGGTACTGAAGAAAAAACGAGTGCTTTCATTATTGAAGAAATCAAGAAAGCCGGGCTGCCATTTGAGATGGTAAGTAAAACGGGACTGATTGCAACTCTTGATACAGGAAAGGCAGGGCCCGGAATTGCACTGCGGGCAGACATCGATGCGCTGCCGCTTCATGAAGAAGATAATAACCAGAAGGGACCAAGAACCTGTGTGTCAGATAATCCAGGTACATGTCATGCATGCGGACACGACGCACATGCAGCAATGCTTCTGGGTGCAATCAAAGCATTAACGGCTAATAAGGATAAACTGTCCGGAACAATCTACTTCTGCTTCGAAGAAGGCGAAGAGAATGGCGGAGGCGCAGTGCAGATGCTTGAGGCAATGGGAAGACGTCATATTGATACATGCTGGGCAATTCATGTATATGCAGGACTGGATTCCGGCAGGATCTGTGTTGATCCGGGACCGAGAATGGCAGGAGCTGCAGGAGCTGCAGTTACAGTAATTGGAAAGGGCGGACATGGTTCTCGTCCGGATATGACCAGCAATCCAGTATTCTGTGCAGCAGCAATTCTGACAAATCTGTCAACAGCATTTGTCAATCAGATAACTGCCGGGCAGACAGTGACATGCGGAATGGCAAGTATTCAGGGCGGGACAACTGGAAACATTATTCCGGATAAAGCCGAGATCAATGGATCATTCAGATTCTTCGATGTAGAACAAGGGGCAAAGGCAGTAGAAATTCTGAAGAGTGTTGCGACACATACTGCAGCCATGAACAAGTGCACTGTAGAGTTTGATCCAAGAACCAGAGTTCTCGTGACACCGGTCATCAATGATACCTATTATGGAGAACTCGCAAGAAAAGCTCTTACAGAGGTACTTCCGAAGGGGGCAGTAGTTTCTTGTGAACCTTGGTATGCATCAGAATCATTTAGTCGAGTCACAGCTAAATATCGCGCAGTATTTGCACACCTTGGGATTAATAATGCGGAATATGGATCTGGTGCACCGCATCATAATGGATTCTTTGATGTTGACGAAAATGTGCTGAAGCTTGGTGTAATGAGCACATTGAAATATGTATCTGCAGTAGAAGATCTGACCGAATGGCCAGCAAAATAAGGCAAAGGAAAGAAAGGTAAAATAATTATGACAGCGAACAAAACATCTGCTTCTGCTGATAAAAAACAGAAAAAACCATTCAAAATGCCGCACCTGCTATGGATCATGCTTGGACTGATCGTGATCTGCAGTATTCTTACATATATCATTCCAGCCGGGGCGTTTGCGATAGATGAATCCGGGGCAATCATCGGAAACCAGTTTATGTTCCTTGGAAAACAGACGCCGGTCAATCCGATTAATGCAATCATGGATATTCTGCCAGGTCTAGCCGGCTCTGCAAGCATTATCTTTGCAGTCATGATGGCTGGTGCGTCAATCGAAATCTTCCTTTCCACAAAGGCATTTGATAAGATGCTCAACTGGGCAATCTTCAAGCTGCAGGGAAAAGGCGAGAATATTATCATCAGTATCATGTTCTGCATCATGGTTTATCTTGGTGCATTTGGTGGATCTGATGCATTGATTGCAATTGTTCCGATTGGTATTGTATTTGCCAAAAAACTGAAACTTGATAATATCGTTGCAATCGGCGTATCAACATTTGCAACACTGATTGGCTTTGGTACAGGACCAACGAAGACTTACATCGTTCAGGGCCTGATGGGAACAAAGATCTATGGAGCATTCTTCAGCCGTTTCATCATTATGAATATCTTCATGGCAGCTGGTCTTCTTATGGTTCTCAGCTACGTAAAGAAAATTCGTAAAGATCCTACAAAGTCACTGATGTATGAAGAAGGCTGGCGTCCTGATGCTGTTGCAGAGGATGAAAAAGATACTGAAATTAAAGAAGAGAAACTTGAATGGCGAACAGTTATTAACATGATTTTGTTCTTTGGACAGTTTGTATACATCGTTCTAGCAGGTCTGTTTGGAGATGCTTCCCTGACAATGCAGCGCATGGTTTCAGTCATGCTGATAGTAGGCATTATTCAGGGTATTATTGCTGGAATGAATGCAGATGAGATTGCAGCCGCTTTTACTAAAGGGCTTGCAAGTCTGGCTTTTGTTGGAATCGTTATTGGTCTTGCTCGCACCGTCTCAATCATTCTTTCAGCGGGAAACATTCTTCATACAATCGTATATGCAATCAGTCTGCCGCTGCTTTCACTTCCTTCATGGCTTTCTTCAGTCGGAATGATGCTGGTAATTGCAATTATCAATCCGATTATTCCATCTGCAACTTCCAAAGCTGCAATTCTGGTGCCAATCCTGAAACCGCTTGGCGAGGTGCTTGGTCTTGCTCCGGAAATGATTGTTCAGGCATTCCAGTTTGGCGATGGATTTACAAATATTATTTCACCGCTGCTTGGCTGGACAGTTGGAAGCCTTGCAATGACAAAGATTCCATTTAACAAGTGGTTTAAGTGGGCATTTCCGAAAGTAATGATCTTCCTGCTGATGGCATGCATTATGATCTTCGCAATGTCTATGATGGGCTGGACGGGTGCCTGGTAATAGCTTGGCTGCATAGGTCCCTGCTAATTGCAGGGATCTGAAATATGAAATAGAAATAGAGAGAGAGGCTAACATGAAATACGATTTTACTTCAATTTTAGACCGGCACAATATGGATTCAATTGCTGTGGATCCTCCACTGGGAACACCGATGGCAGCAAACTTCATGGGCGACAGCAATGCAACAAACAAAGAAGGATTTGATCTGATCCCGATGTGGGTGGCAGACATGAACTTTCCGACAGTACCGACAATTCCAGCAGCTATCATTGAACGCGCAAGTCATCCAGCATATGGATACTTCTTCCCTCGTAAGGAATACTTTAATGAAATTATCAAGTGGCAGGAAACAAGGAATGATGTAAAAGGACTGACTGCAGAATGCATTGGATATGAGAACGGTGTCATTGGCGGTGTAGTATCTGCGCTGAATGTTTATTGCTCCAAGGGCGACAATGTTCTGCTGCATTCTCCTACTTATATCGGATTCACGAAGGGTCTTGAGAACAACGGCTATAATATTGTCCACAGTCCACTTGTAAAAGATGAAAATGGTATCTGGCGCATGGACTATGAAGACATGGAGAAGAAGATTGTTGAGAACAAGATACATGCGACTGTATTCTGCTCTCCTCACAATCCTTGTGGACGTGTCTGGGAAAGAGAAGAAATTGAAAAAGCCATGGAGATCTTCAAGAAGCACGACGTTTATGTCGTCTCCGATGAGATATGGTCTGACATTATTCTCAATGGCTATAAGCATATCCCGACCCAGTCTGTGTCTGAAGATGCACGCATGAGAACAGTTGCTCTCTATGCACCGTCCAAGACATTCAACCTGGCTGGACTTGTCGGTTCTTATCACATCATCTATAGCAAGTATCTGCGTGAACGTGTTCTGAAAGAATCTTCTCTTGCACATTTAACGATATGAACGTTCTTTCCATGCATGCACTGATT
>SABF01000280.1 GCA_009929095.1 Erysipelotrichia bacterium | reverse complement strand
GCGCCGACAAGGACGACAGCCCCCAGCGCAATCCATTTCTTTTTTCTCATTTCAACCTCCCGATTGCCCGATACAAATCAGCCTTTGTCGTCAGCACGGCATAAAAGGCCACAATGACTTCCTGCCGCGCCGTCGCCAGCTGCGATCCCGCCGTCAGCAGATTCAGAATGCTCCCCTTGCCGACCTGATAGGACGCGAAGGCCACGCGCTCGTTCTCCACGGCGCTTTCCAGCATCTGCCGGCTGATGCTTTGGATTTACAACTACTGAGGTATGATTGATATCCCATTCTGATTCAGAGTAAAAAGATTGATTTTGAACAAATACCAAATTGAGTGCTTTTGAGCATTCAGAAAACTCTTTCGCTGTTACACTCGCCCTCTGCCTAGATGATGCAATCATTCGCATACCGCTTGTTTCATTCTTGATATGCGGAATCAATCGGATCCAATACCTCTGCTCTATCCACTCTTCATCCGCCAGTATTGCAATCTGCATTATATCTGGACCATGAAAGGCTGTTGCCTGCTGCAGTATGCTAAAAAAAGTCGTACTTACTTCGGAAGTGATTTCTAAAATTGTTTTTTGATTTTTTACTAGCGACAGAATGATTGGTGCCTGTTCTATATAGTTCAATCTATGAATCATCGAATCAATCATTTGATGTACCGGATCATTTGAAGAGAGTCGAAAGTCTTTTTTTAAATCAATTTTGAATTTCATTGTTCCAGAGCCCAGCAGAATACAGCCGAAATCTTCATGATTCGCTGTCTTCTGATAGACATTTGCTAGATCAAGAATATCAGTATGAAATAGTATTTCCGCATCATTTCGGTAAGAACTTTTGGCCTGATCAATCCGATTGGCAACTTCATTCAGGTAATTGCTGTAATTTCGAATGCGTTTCTTTTTCTGGTGATTCAAATGTATTCTTTCATATATTCTTGAAGCAGGCATCCAGATCAATGTACTTACCAGAAGAACACATGGCAAAAGAATCATTGGAATCAGATCGATCAGTTCCCGCCCATTCAGATAGCCATTGTATACAGCAAAAGATCCGCTTGCTGCCGAGGCCATTGCCATAGTCATTGCCGGACCCATGGATAATATCAAAGGTCTGCTGCTGGTACTGTCAAGATGTATTGGCTCTTCTAGTGTTTCCGCGTAATGATCATGGAGCATATGATTGCGACTGTTTCTTTTGACTAGCTGATTCTGAAGAGAATCGATGCTGCAGTCATTGTTCTTCCTTTGGAAGATCGGAATATGAATACAATTATTCTGACAGCTATTCACGCGAATCATTTCTCTTCCAAACAATATCTGCAGATTAAGCAGATGAAATACATCACCCGTGCTGAACAGTTTTTCAATTCTGATTGGAACTGAATTAAGTGATGAGATACCGCTTTCCAGTACATCAGATATCTGGTTCGTATCAAGATTGATTTGAATCTGTGAAGGAATAATGCGGGCATCTGAAATATAGATATCATCATGCTCGCTGCTTCCAATAGATATCATTCCATTTTGTGCTTCATAGCTGCAGAAAATGTTCCATCCAGGATCATCTGCACAGAAACGGATCGTGCAGATCTCATTTTTATCATTTCTAATAATCAGATCTGCACCATCTATTATTTCTTCTTTTTTGATCCATTTCAGCATATGCGGAAGCCTTAGAAATATTCTGCTTCCGCTTTTAATGAACATAGCCTGTTCATTTAGAATTACTGCTGGTACTCGATTATTGTAAATCAGAATAATTCGATTATTGAGCTGTTCAGTCAGCACTGCAATCATGATAAAATACTCTGCCGTACTAGAATATTACATGAAATGCTGTATTTCCGATCTGAAGTCATAATTGAGATGATAGTGCTGCCTTCCTGATGAAAGGCGATATTTCCAGAAGAATCTACTGAAGCAATATTTGGCGTCTTTGATTGAAACTGCAAATGAGAATGTGTATATCCCTTTGGCAGAGAAACAATTTCAATCACTGCTGATTCACCAACAGAACCAATCAGACTGTATTCCTTCAGTTTGATTCTTGAAGAATCTGGCAGATCATCCAATTTTTTATTATTTGTTCTGTCACCGCGCGTACAGTGATCTACGAAATGAAAATTCTTAATATGTGTTTTCATTCCCGGTATCAGAACTCCATTCTTTTCATCTAGAATATGATAAGTTTTAGAAAGACCGACTTTAGAGGCAAGTGTGCCTGAAGAGTTTAATTTTAAATTCATGATCCAATATGCATTCAAATCGCCGCATATCAAAACACTCTGATTTCCAGCAGCCTGTTCTGAAAGGAGATCAGTAGGAAGATCCGTACTGACAGCAGTATGATTATGATCATCTCCATAAAGATGCACTGTGGAACTAAGTGTTGCCTTTGCACCTGCTTCTACGC
>SABF01000279.1 GCA_009929095.1 Erysipelotrichia bacterium | reverse complement strand
TTTCAGCATCGTCTTTCTGCCAAGTATATAAAACATATCATCATAACTGCAGTTGCATCTCCAATCATTTATTTTGTGATGACCAAAATGATCCAAGCAATAGCCAATGTACAGATGGCCTCTTTTCGCGGTGCCGCAGATATCTCAGTTGGTTCAATTCTGCATAGCCTTCCGACAACCATACAAAAAAGCTATACCGATTTCTTCGCCTTCTATTTTCAGCATACTGATCTCTCTCAAAATTCCTTCAGGATCATTCCTATTAACATTGCCCTGTTTATAACAGTATTAGGCGTTATGCTTTATCTGCTGTTTTCTGACAGCAGAATAAAAATACTGTATAAAGTGCTGATCTGTGCGCTGATTGCATTGATTCCGATCTTTGCCAATGTAATTGATATAATCGCTTCATCTACAGACATGTACCTGACATCGATTGGCGGAATGTTGATTCTGATGCCGCTTGGTGTGTCACTTGTTCTGAGAACAATCCGATTCAATCCGCATGTGGTTGCCAAATCGGTCATAATTATCTTATGTCTGCTTCTATCTTATACAAATGTTCTTCAGATCAATGCAGATACCTCCGTTATGATTCATAACCAAAATCAGGCTGTTTCACTTGCAAACCGAATTTGGACACGTATTGAAGAAAAGTATCCAGAAGATCTGAGAAATCAGACAATTGCAATTATGGGAATCCCAAGTATGAACGAAGAATTCAGTTCTTCAGCCATGTTCTATAACAATGCCAACTGGTATGCAAGAATCGGCATGTTCTGGAATGACTGGAATGGCGCAGCGGGAAGCTGGACAACCCTGTTTCGGAATGACCTTGGCATCATGATCAACTACTGCAATCATGATCAGTTCAGAGAAATCGCTGATAACGAAGCGTATCAGCAGATGCCAGTTTATCCAGCTGAAGGATGCATTCAGAAAATCAATGACATCATTGTGGTAAAACTGGTTGCTGAGGAAGCCATCGCAGAATGGTATTGAACCTTAGATTCATCCGAAGTTGAAATCGCTTTTGTAGTAAAATGACAGATATGAAAACAATCATCCAAAAAAACAGAAAACTGTTTATTTATGCGCTGATTCTGTGCATTGCTGTGTTTCTCCCCTACATCATATGCAATCATGGCATTATTCTGATGCGAGGCGACCCATTCGAAGTCAATTTCAAGCTTTGGCAGGGCGGCTGGCAGGCGGTACATGACGGCACTCTAGGGGCGTTTGAATGGTCTTCAGGACTGGGTTCCAATACTTTTTCCTATGTATTCTATTTCCTGACCAGTCCCTTTTTCTGGATTTCCTGCCTGTTTCTTAAGTCCTGGCTTCCATATTCATTTCTGATATTTCAGATCATTGAAATGTGGCTGGCCTTTGTCATTACATTCTGCTGGCTGAAGAAAATTGTCAAAAGTGATCTGGGTACAATGATCGGTGCATTTATTGTTGCTTTCTGTGCCTATAACTTCTTTTTTATCCAGGCGGAACAATTACTGAAACTATTCTTTCTATATCCTCTTGTTCTGTATTTTACAGAATGCTGGATGCAGAAAGGATGCTGGAAAGGATTGGTGTTCTCTCTGGCATTGACAGGCATTTCCAATTACTACCTGCTGTATCAGTTTGCACCGTTTCTGATCATTTATGTCATCCTACGCTGGAGCTGGCTCAGAAATGAACATCAGACGCATGAACAGAAATTATGGATTGCTGCATTGAAGTACCTGGGTTATGTAATTCTTGGCATCGGGTTATGTGCAGTGATTCTCGTTCCTTGCGCCGTACTGATTTCCTCTATGCCAAGATTTTCCTCTTCGAGTGTCTCCTGGAGTGATCATTTGAATCGCTGGCAGATATATCGCATCTTTACCAGTCTGCTTGTACCAGCATTCGAGAAGCTGGATGCCAATGCCTATATTGCTGCATCTAGTGTGAAATCCTATGGCTGGAGCGGCGGTACTCCTCTTTACTCCCTGATTCTGACACCAATTCTTGTGCCTTTAGTAATACGAGTGAAGAATCAATGGGCAAAGATTTTCAGCATTGTATTCTCAGTCCTTCTGATGATTTTTATGTTCTTCCCAATGTTCTCCTTCCTGTTCCAGTTTTCCATTGATACAAGATGGTATTACATGGTACCGTTCCTATCTGCTGCAATCACTGCGCTGGTACTGGATGATATGGAAACTAATAGTTGGAATCCCAGACATACTGCAATCACAGGCATTGCTGTACTTGCAGTGATGTGGGGATGCTACGCCTTCTCCGTCATAAAACAGCTGAATACATCCAGCAAATTGAAACTGCTATTCCTTGTTCTGCTGGTGCTCAGCGTACTTGTACTTGCTTATCTGTATCTGTTCAATAAACATGCAAGTAGAAAAGCATGGATCATCGTTTTATCTCTTGAAG
>SABF01000278.1 GCA_009929095.1 Erysipelotrichia bacterium | reverse complement strand
TATCAAAGCTATCCAGGCACTGCAGGATCAGAAGACAGAACAAAATCAAGATCAGGAGCCGGCACCGATATCTGCAGAAGCAATTGCAGATATCGTACATGAGCAGATGAACCAGATAAAAGAAGCACATACAGAAGAGACACCAAGCAGTTTTCCGCCATTCAAACCTGCTCATGCGGAAGACAACACAGTAGAGATACCGCATATCAATCAGACGGCTTCCAGCCAATACACCATGCGATCTGATACAGAAGAAGACAATGAAGAAGAACCTGGAAAAAACGGACCAGGGAAGATTATCCTGATCATTCTTCTGATAATTGTTCTGCTGATTGGCGGACTGCTGGGAGCGTCTTATCTGTTCCGGGATAAACTGTCGAGCAGCTGGGGTTCACACTTCCCGATGGAACTGCCATTTGGATATCAACTGGATATTCCGTGGCTTCATGAAGATACCAAGACAGATCCAGCACCTGTTATAAGTGCAGTTCCAAAACCCACAGCTGTTCCAGCGGCGACTGCTTCGGCAATAGCAACTGCAGCTCCGACACCAACCCCGACGCCGACTGCTTCAGCCATTACAGCGGATGATAAGACGGTTTCAATCAATACATTCAAACTTGCCTATCTCTCTTATCTGAAAGCGATTAACGATCAGGACCTGACACAGATCAGTCATGTGAGTGACAGTCAGCGTTCAACCTGGGAGACGCGCATTAAAAAGTACAATACCGGCTATACCTATGTGAATAATGTAATTCAGGTAGATACAGATTCATATTCTCTAGAGGAAGTAAGCGGAGTTCTGACCGCCACCTATAAAACATATGTGAGCAATACTGGCGCAAGCCGCAAGGACGGAACAAAGTTTGAAAATATTGTAGTAGATAAAGTCACTGCACAGAAGATCAATGGAGAATGGATAATTACGGATGCCAAACAGATTAAGGACAATGACATTGGCAAGAATCTGAGTGATATCAAATAGTATTCTGATAAGTGATCATCACTGTGGTGAAACGATTGAATTGAAACAGGGCCTGTCAGGATAAGCTGATTATGCTGATGGGCTTTTTTATAGGTATGAAAAACAGCAAGCAGATTATACGAATATTTGGAAGGCATCCACCAGCATCGTACTATCAGTGCTCAGTGCAAGGCAGCGGCCAGTACCTGCCATTGATTGCCCAGAACAGATCCTGACTTTTGAAGTGCTGTATAGCAGGGAATCATGATCAGCGATATTCATATACTGTGGATAACTTGTGGACAATATGTGGATAACTTGTGGAAAACACGATATACAGATATTAATATGAAGAATAACAATTCAGTCTCCTGATAGAAAGAATTATCTGTGGTTTTATTGATAATTGCAGAGAAGCTTGGAAACGAGTATTTTATAATGCAAAATACTTCAGACGGGAGATTTTGCCAAGGCTGCTCTGTCAGGCTTAAGTATACGGTTTGATTAATCTTGAGATCCCTGATATGGTGATTTGGTCAGCGCTGATTCGGCTATAAAGATATCTAATCTGGCATTTACAATTTCTTTGCTGAGAATCACAGCGGTAAGATACAGAATTAAATTATCACTGTATTGAATCGCACTGAATTTTTTCTGATCTCTGATGTGTTGAACATAATTTTCAGCCATCAAAGATTTTTAATACTGGAAACAGGAGTGCACTCTTTCTAAACAAAGCGCAAAAACTTGCGAAGAAGGAGATTTTCAAAAACATGAATCGTAATAAAAGAATTGCGGCATTCATAATTGCCGCATCGGTATTGATCCTAAATGCAATGATTCAGACACAGGCAATAGGTATTGCGGATTTCAGATTTGCAACATCTGCTTCAGTGATGAATAACAAAGACGGCAGTTTACTGGCTGCAGCAGACAGCACATCGCCTGCTGTCATTTCCAAGGAACAGGCCGCTCAGGAAATTGTGATAAAGGATACGATTTCCTATAGGGGCTTGATGAGCGAAAACGAAGGGTACTATCTTGTGACCGCGAGCCTTAACAGGATTGGGTTTGATGGAAGTACATCCGAAGTTCATAGAGAAGGACCGGTACGCATGACTGCTCCGGATATGAAGGAACATGAATGGATTATGACAATGACCCTCAATGATCTGGAGGAAGGAACGTATGCAGTATTTGAACAGGCGGAGTTCCATTTCAACGGAACTGACGAAGGAAATACAGAATTAAATCTGAGCCATGCGGATGCGGCAGATACAAAGCAGATGATCCAGGTAACCTCAGATCGAAGAGTTGGATCTGTGATACATGCTAATAATTATACGGCAGCCGCAGATCAGCCAATTGTTCTGACACCGGATGAAGCTAAAAAAGGAGTGATTATCTATGATGAAGTAAGAGTTTCAGGCATAGACATTGCCAGTATAACTGGAATACATGCACAG
>SABF01000277.1 GCA_009929095.1 Erysipelotrichia bacterium | reverse complement strand
AGAGCATACCTCAGCGAGAATTCGATTCAGCTGCTACTCCAGGCTGCGGCCTGATTTGTTTTACAGGAACCCTTTTTGCGAACTTCCCTTGACGCGGGCAAAAGTAGCGCCGCAATATCAGCTTAAAGCTAGGGTTTTTCATTATCATGAACATAGAAGCTACTGAATGACACACAACCTGATGTGGGAAAAGAAGAATTCCCTCAGTTCAAATAAGGATTTTTTTGAATCTGAAAGTTGCCACTGCACAGTTATTCGCCAGTAAGGAGTCGTTTTGTCCCTTTAGTCCTTTCTGTCCGCTATGCTACAGACAGTAAGCATCAAAAAAACGGCGCCTGAAAGCGGGTGCATTCGATATAAAACAGGTGCATTGTATCAATTGTTTAGTCATTTGCCAGCAGATTACTGAAAAGCGCATGTTACAGCGCTTTTTTATATTCTCATAGCCGCTTTTGTATTTAAATCTGTATTTTCCTTTTTCTTTGATCATATGTGAGGAAAACGTATGATGATAAATATTGAAGGAAATTCTGCAGGATAATGAAACTGGATGAATGCAATTGGAAACAAAGCCAATTTCATAAAGCAATCCATCATGATCATAAATAACGTAATCGTTACGATTCCATTTCAGAAGTTCTTTCAGTGCATTATTCAATGGTGCGGTACTTTTGAATTGAATCGATAAACATTGCTCCTATTTTATTGCGATTCTAAAGTGATCTGCAGTTTGCTTTGCCTTTTTACAGAGGTGTCAGAGCTGGTCACAAGCTGCATCGGAAACTTGGCATCAACGATCTTCCGCAGCAGGGTGGCAGAGTACTGAAAATTCAGCTGGCTTGATCATCAACTGCCAGGAATAAAGCCAGAATGAGAAACAAATGAATGAAGGCATGATTGTCTTATATCAGAATGTGCTTGAAGCAGGGATAATTCACAGAGACATGCCATGTGTATCTTTCTGCTGATATGCTGAAGATTTGGAATCTGTGTATTGCTGACTGAATTCGAATGACAGCAGAACCCCTGAATTCCCATGGGTATGAAGGATCAGAATGGCAGCTGATGATTGTGGTCGATTGTTCTCATCTGCTGGATATTCAAATCAGAAATCAGAGCAGCTGCTTCCGGATGATGAAGTCTGATGATTGAGGAAATCAGAGCATCAGCCGTACTGCAGATGATTTCCATAGATTCTGTCAGTTCTTCCAAACTCTGACTGCTGCAACAGCCAGCGATATATGCAAACGAATAATCTGAGGTATCAATACCGAATCGCCGACATACAGTATAGGCAATACTTTCTGCCTGTACTTCGCGTTCAGCTGTGCTGGTGCCGGAAGAGGATGTATGAAGCAGAGAATGAGAGATTTCATGAATCATAGTCTTGATGGTCTGAATCTGACTCAGTGATGATGAAATAACAATGACCAGGTCTTTGCGGCTATAATAGCCGTTAACATTCATTCTGTCCTTACTGAACAGTATGGGAACCGGACTGACCAGTTTCAGTGTTTCCATGAAACCTGCATAGTCCTGTACGCTTCCTTCCAGATTATGAACGGCCAGAAGGGGAAGCTCTCTGCCGCTTGTCTGACTGATGTCAAAGACGCTGGCAGTTCGATAATAAATCTTATGATCCTGTTTCTCGTCATTCTGCAGGGGTGATTCTTTTTTTGATTTCACAGGTACCAGAATCCGAATCCCTTTTTCTCCTTTATTGACATGCCGGTCAAACTGTTTCTGCCAGAGTCGATATCCGGCAACCAGAGTTGCGTTTGGACGCTGCTGAAAGATCAGCATGCTGTTTTTGAAACTGTAATTGTGAAAATGCGACATGGCATTCAGATAAGCCTGGTACTGTTCACTCATATACAGTGATCGAATTCCATTCTGCAGACAGTCGGTGAGTCTGATAATGTCAGATGATTTTTGTTTTTGCGTCATTGCATCCACCTCTTTCAATACAGTCATACGTTTCTGTATATCGCATTCCCGTACGGAGGGATGATGCATCATGTTATAATCTTTCTGTAAATCTGGAGGAATTGTATGGAACCGCTTGAATTTAAATTTGATACACAGCTTCTGATTGAAGGAAATGATCTGTCTGAAGATGACATTCATGATTACATCACAGAGCACTTCAAGGGCGACTGCCTTCTGGTTGTCGGAGATGAAACTCTGATTAAAATTCACTTTCATACCAATGAACCATGGCAGGTGCTGGAATATGGCCAGTCCATCGGTGACATATATGACGTGGTAGTGGAAAACATGCAGCGTCAGGAACAGGGACTTAAGGGCTGAAATAAAAATGTCAGAGAGTTTGGTCTTCTTCGAACCAGATTCAATGACATTTTTTCATGCTTTGATCAGGCAATCATTGCCAGTACAGCATTTCCAATGAAGAGAATGATGCAGATAATAATCGTTG
>SABF01000276.1 GCA_009929095.1 Erysipelotrichia bacterium | reverse complement strand
ACTCCGCTGCCATCGCCGAAATAATCCATAATCACTTTGCCCAGATGGCTCACAGTAATGATAATATCATCAAATCCTTGAGAAACCAGGCATTCGATTTCCCGCTCCAGCACCGGCACTCCGTCTATGCGAATCATGGGCTTGGGAATATCGGAAAACAGGGATGATATCCGCGTCCCTTTTCCACCTGCCATAATGACTGTTTTCATACTGCTACTCCCTATACTCTTCTTCCTCATAATAAATCACCCGCGTGCCGCTGTTTTCAAACCGGAAAGGGATATAAAGTAAATCACTCATCGCTTCTTTAAGCTGTGCTTTATATTCCGGCTGGACATAGAAAACAAGAAACCCGCCTCCGCCTGCCCCCAGCAGTTTCCCTCCCAGAGCACCGGCTTTGATGCCTCTGTCATATAGAGCATCAATATCTCCTGTGGATACAGCGCTGCCTGTCTGTTTTTTCAACTGCCATGTATGATCCAGTAAATAGCCAAACTCATCCAGATCTGTCGTATCATCAGTAAGAATGCGTTCTGCTTCATCCACCAGTGCAAGCATTTGAAGATGCTGCCTCACTTTGTCATCAGCAGACCGTTCATTCACCTTCTGCACCTCTGAAGAAAAGCGTGTAAATCCGGTAAAGTACATGACCAGGTTATCATTCAAAGCTTTTTTCCGCTTAGGCCTCATAATTAAAGGACATACATCATAGGTACCATCTTTATTAAAATTAATCCGGTTAAAACCTCCAAAAGAAGCAGCTATCTGGTCCTGCCATCCGCCCGCTTCCCGGCAGAGTACGCGTTCCAAATAAATCGCCTCATCAGCCAGCTTCTTCTTATCTGCATACCGTCCTTTCAAAGCATGAAACGCATTTAGCATACCCACTGCAAAGGAAGAACTGGTCCCCAATCCGGATCGGGCAGGGAGATCCGCTTCATAGGTAAGCCTGATATGATGCATATCAAGCATTTTCATGGCATTCCGTACAGCCGGATGACGGATATCATCCACTGCCGTCACCCTCTCCAGCCTGGAATAGGAAATCTCTGAGGAGTAATCAAAGAACCGGGGCAGATGACGCACCGTCACATAACAGTATTTATCAAAGGTGGTGGAAATTACCGCACCCCCATACTTTTCAAAGAAAGACTTTATATCCGTACCGCCGCCAAAGAATGACATACGGAACGGTGTTCTGGTAATAATCATCTGCTCTATTTCCCCATTTACTTTACTAATTTCTCAACGATTTCCTTAAACTTTTCTTCCTGGTTCCGGTAATAAAAATGCGTCAAGAACGTATTTCTGGCATTCTCAACCATTTCATCCATATTTCCCTTGACCCTCTGGAAAGCATTAAAGATGGAATCATAGCTGAAATCATCAATAAAGACTCCATTTTTTCCATCCTGCACATATTCATCAAAGCTCCCCAGGTGCGTAGCCATGACCGGGGTCCCCTGCATAAAAGAATTGGCAAGGACGCCGCTTTGGGTTGAACGGATATATCCATTCCAGGTACAGATGCTTCTCCGATATGCTTCATTCATTTCCTGTTCCGTCAGAGGCCTGCCCTGCTGCACAATGAGCCGGCCGGACTTCATCATTTTCTGAAGAACAGGATCTTTCAACTGCTCGGTAATATTAGATCTTGTAACCACTTGGAACAATATGTTATTTCTTTCACTTGACGCTTTGATAAAATCAAAGAAATACTTTGTTCCATGAGCAGGTGCATAAGCTCCGATAGAAGAAAAATATTTCCTATCCAAACCCTCTACCATTTCATCGGCAAATACAAGTGGGAAGAGGGTACTTTTACGGTAAGACCCATTCATATACTTTCTGCAGTTCTGCTGTGCATAAAGACTGCTTACAATGACATGATCAGAACGACTGCAAATCCATTGGTTGACCAGCATAGCTACCGAGGCCCTTATAATGCTGCTGCCCTCCTTCAAAATTTTTGATATTCCCATATATGGTTCATGAAGAACATACACAATTTTGGTAGGAGTCTTCTTGAATGCTTTAATGACATTCATATTTTCAAAACCCGTATTCCATATCCATAAGATATCCGGATGAAATTCCAGCGCTTCCTGAAGATTGAAGATGCATTTCCCATCTATATCATTGAAAAGCTTCATATACCGCTGGTCCACATACAAGGCCGACTCATAGCCGCATTCTCTTAACATCTTGCAGTAAGCATTCAGGTGAGCTGTATGGCCCGGTCCGAAATGAACAGAACACACTAAAATTTTCATAAGACTTCATCCTTTACAATGATATTTATAAATTTGCAGTCAGAAGATGAGCTACACGAAGGACGCTCTAATAAAATTAGAGATTACTAATAGCCAACAAACTTAATTTATTTTCGTAGAAAATTACGATATATGAATCCTCTCATCCATCCCGGGATCAATGTACCAATCATCCTCACCA
>SABF01000275.1 GCA_009929095.1 Erysipelotrichia bacterium | reverse complement strand
GACAGACAGATTGCAGCTGCGGAAACTGTGCGATCCAGTCAAAGAACAGTCACAATTAGCTTTCGTATGCAAAATGATGATCCGGATGTTCTGAATGAAATGGCAGAGACTGTTATTGAAGAAATACTTGTTAAGTATCATCCAACAAGAATTCTTTGCACTTCATTTACGCCTGCTCTGAGGAAAGCATTGTGTTCTCATCTGTTTTACCCAAAGGGAAGAAATCTTCAGCGGATGATCGAACCATGGCGGAATGCGCTTGCAGACTTTGTGTTTGACCAGCGCGGATATATTATCAATCAGGGAGAGATGAGACAGATCGGTTTTGGACTGTTCAGCACGCGTGAAAAAGGATGCGGCTGGATTGCTGCATATAATCTGCTGAAACTCTGCCGTCTGGAAATGACAATGAAAGAAACTGCCAAAGGCCTTGACCGTCACGATTTTATGGGAAAACTGTTTGGCCAGGATATTATTTCATTGTATTTTTGGCTGAAGGGCAGAGGTCTTCCGGTAAGGATTGTGATGTTTGGACAAAAGCGTGTTCTTGCCGAAATGAGTGATTCTTCATACGGTATTCTTCTTTACACACATAAGAAGGGTGCACATTATGCAGCCTACAGGAAAGAAGCAGATGGAAGATTTCATTTCTTTAATGCTGTATATGGTCATCGAAATCTGGTTATGAGCGGTGCAGACTTCTTGCAGAAGTATGCAATTTCACTTTCGCTAATGGTTATTGCGGTTCAATAATCTGCCAGCCTGTATTTTGAGATTGTCAGTAATCCGATAGGATTCACGTATCTTTCTGATGGATGTGCGGAATACTGTTTCATCTTTCGTATATTCTTTCAAAAACCGGAGAGTCTCTGCAGGTGAATAGCACATGCATTCAGCAATCAGCCAGGCAGCACCTGTCTGGGCATATTTGCCCTGAAATCGTACATTGGGAATCAGTTTCAGGATTTCTCTTGATTCTTCCTTACAGAAGCAGTGAAGAAGAGAAACAAAGCAGAAGCGCTGCTCAAATTCATTTCGAGAATGCAGGTACCTCAATATGAATTCATGAAATTCTTCTTTATCCCGGATGTAATGACCAAGTTCTCCACAGAATGTATCGCATACTTCCCAATTGTGCAGACTGCGGATAACCTTGCGATACCAGGAATATCTGCTGCGCTCTTCCGTTTTTAGATGAGCTGCAGTCATGGCCATCAGGAGCTCTTCCTCCAATGATTCATTTCTGCATTCCTTCAAAAAAAGAATTGGTGCTGTTCTGTCAATATAGAATGAAATCTTTCTTAAATCAGGCAGTCTCACTCCATATACGAATCCGGCATCGGGACAGCTTTTTCTGGCAAAGTCCTTATACCGACTGTCAGATTCCTGTTTCAGCATTGTAATGATTTCATTTCTCATATTCTTAATGTTAAAATAATCACGTTATGAAAGCAAATATAACCAGGAAATTTAAGCGGACGATCGCAGCAGGATTTTCTGCTGCGGCTGTGATGTGTGCGTCGGTAATTCATATAAATGCACTGAGTCCGGAAGATGTTGTATCTGATAATCTTTTTCATCTTGTTGATTTTGCAGGAGGCTCAGAGATAAGTAGTTTTGAAACATATGCAGAAGCAGCGAATGAATTTGAAACTGTAAAGGAAGACTATGATAATACCGGAATCGTGCTGAATCAGAAAGTACTTCTGGCAGAATATGCAACTGCAATTATCCGTTCGACCGATGCCTGTGAGGTGAATGTTACATATACAGAGGATATTAGCGGTGAACAGGGATATATCAATGGATGCTATGGCATCGATGCAGCATACCTAACAACCGACAGCAATGCATCTAAAGCAGAATTTATGATTTCAGGTGTAAAAGGCTGGGCATCAATTGATGATATTACGATCGTTCCAATTCAGAACATCACATTCAGAATGACTGTCTATTCTGTAGAGAATAAAAGACTGTATCATGAAATTAAAACAGAAATTCCGATTTCTTATTTCAGTTAGATTGACAAAATGAAATTAGAATGATAATTTGAACATGTAATTTCAGTTGCGAGGCTCAAATATGAAAAGATCCGGAACATATGCAAATAATTACCTCGGCGATATGTCGTATCGTTCTTTTAAACCGACCGATCTACCTCCTAATCCGAGTGTCGCGATTAATCGAGACCTCGATGAGATGATTAAGGAAGCGTATCTGCTGCTCGGCCGTCTCGATGGCGTATCGGCCTTTATTCCCAATCGAGAACTCTTCATTTCGATGTATGTTCGTAAAGAAGCGGTTCTTTCTTCGCAAATAGAGGGAACACAATCCACATTAGATGATTTATTAAAATATGAATCCAATCAAACAGAAGGTATTCCCGTTGCCGATGCTTCAGAGGTTTCTTCTTATGTGGCAGCCTTAAATCATGGATTAATCCGTATTAAAGAAGGATTTCCATTATCTTTACGCC
>SABF01000024.1 GCA_009929095.1 Erysipelotrichia bacterium | reverse complement strand
GAATCGGCAATTTTCTTTGCACAGTCCGCATTCAATGCAGGAATTGATATCAAGTTTCTTCAGTGTCTCTACATCATGAATTTTTGATGCAGCGTTGATCCGCACCGGCTCCATTCCGGCTGGGCATACTTCGGTGCACTTGCCGCAGCGCAGACACTTGACTGAGAATGGTTCCCGATGCTGCAGGACGGTCAATGCACCATTTGCAGCACCAATCACAAACTGATCATTGGGAATTGTCTTGCCCATCATCGGTCCGCCGGCAATCAGGAGACAGTCCTCACCGACATAGCCGCCGCAGAACTGAATGATTTCTGATGCCATTGTACCGACAGCACAGATGACATTCTTTGGTTCCTTGACACCGTCACCTGATACAGTCACGTACTTATGTGTGATCGGGCGGCCGTTGGAAATTGCATCACCAAGAGAGATGCAGGTGGAGACGTTATTGAGAATGCAGCCCGCTTCCATCGGAAGCTTTCCATAGCGTTTACCAGTGAGCTGCCACACCAGTTCACGTTCCCAGCCAGCAGGATAAATATCCGGAACAGTCCGAACTTCAATCGGTGTTCCTTCGAAAGTCTTTTTTAATGAGGCAATCAGTTCGGCCTTATCTTCCTTGACAGCAACTGCACCCTTCTTTGCCGTGCTGAGTTTATACAGAGCGAGAGCACCGGTCTTCAGAAGCTCCGGATTGGCAAGTGCATTTGCATAATCAGAAGTCAGATACGGTTCGCACTCTACTGCATTAATAATGAAGAGATCTACATTCTCCGGCTTCGTGTATTTTACATACGTTGGAAAACCGGCTCCGCCAAGACCCAGCATGCCGGATTCTCTGACGAATGCAAGCAGTTCCTCATTGGAAGCAGTCTCTGCATTGATTGGAGCAAAAGGCCTCTCTTCTGTCTGATTGTGATCGTTGGTAATAACAAGATGATCGACTGGTTTCAGCATTGATGTCTGCCGTTTTTCAACAGCAGTCACTGTGCCGGATACCGGTGAAAACAAAGGCAGATAAAAGTGGTCATTGCGTTCTGCAATCTTCTGGCCTACTTTCACCTCGTCTCCCACTTTTACAAGCGGAGTGCATGGAGCATTGCCATTGCACAGTGGAATACGGATTACATCCGGATCAGGCATCATCTGGACTTCACTGTGGGCAGTGAGATCCTTATGTCCGTCCAGATGCCAGTGCATCGGCCCGGTTAAAATTGACATAGTTTCATTTTCCCTTCCTTCAAATAACATCGGCATTATAACATCGTTCAAATGCTAATTCACCTAGTAAACATCGGGAATATGATACAATTTACGACGTTATGAAAATAAAACAAATTGTGATTTTTTTGATTAGTCTGTCTTTGCTTTCCGGATGCACTTCTACTGCCATCTCAGCATCGCCTTCTGCTTCTGCATCTGAACTGGAAACTTACCAGAATGTTTCCGTCGATGCCGGCTTTGATACTGTTCTTGTCTATCAGGAATCAGCGAAAAGTCAGGAAATCTTCAATACTCACTTTGATGAAGCCGTAAACCTCTTCAAGTACTACAACAGTCTGTTTGACATTTACAACAGTTATGACGGGCTGAACAACCTGAAGACAATCAACGACAATGCCGGCATACAGCCGGTGTCAGTCACAGCTGACATCATAGACATGCTGAAGAAGGCCAAGCAGTTCTATGAGTATTCCAATGGCGAATTTGATGTCACCATGGGAAATCTCCTGAGAGTCTGGCATCGCTATCGAGAAGATGGCATTGCAATAAATAAAGACGGCGGGCTGGGGAAAACCCCGACGGAAGAGGAGCTGAAAACTGCAGCCGGGTTTCGTGGCTGGGAATATGTTGTGATTGATGAAAAAGCTTCCACTGTATACATCACTGATCCGAGTATATCTCTCGATGTCGGCGGCATAGCAAAGGGATATGCCACAGAACAGATTGCTCTAAAACTTCAGAGCGAAGGTGTCGTGCACGGGGCAATCAATGCCGGCGGCAACAACCGCACGCTTGGGGCCAAAGCCAATGGAACCGAATGGAATGTACGCATTCAGAACCCGATCGGATCCGACAACCTGCTGATTGTCAGTGAGCCGGGAGAAGAATCCTTTGTGACAAGCGGTGACTATGAACGCTACTACACTGCCGCCGATGGCAGGAGATATCATCATATTATTGATCCATCTACGGACTTTCCGGCAGACTACTATCACTCGGTCAGTGTCATTACTAAAGATTCCGGTGTTGCGGACTGCCTGAGTACCACACTGTTTACAATGAACTATGAAGATGGCATGAAATTAATCGAATCATATAAAGAAGCCAACCCGGATACTGATGTTGATGTTATCTGGATGGCTGATCCCGGCAAATCATTTGATGCGCCCAATTCCAAAACAGTTGGCGATCTCTATATTGCCTGGACCGACGGTCTCAATGGCCGCATCACCTGGGGATAATAAAATGGATATTGCAATCGATATACTGCTTGATACATTAATGGATGTTGCCCGACTGATTCCATTTCTGTTTGCCACTTATCTCTTTCTGGAGTGGATGGAACATCAGACGGGCAATAAGATGGAACATTTTCTGGAACATCACCGCAAGGCGGCACCGTTGGCCGGAGCATTGTTCGGCATTGTGCCGGAATGCGGGTTTTCCACTGCCGCAAGCAGTCTGTATACTACCGGCGTCATTTCTGCCGGTACACTGATTGCCGTCTATCTTTCAACCAGTGATGAAATGCTGCCGATACTGATCTCAGCAAGAGCCGGATTTGATGTCATTGGGCCAATTCTTGCAGTCAAGGTAGTGACAGCATTGATTGCCGGATATATAGCTGATTTTTTCTTTCGACACACAGTCACTGACATTGATTCCTTCTGTGAACGTGAACACTGTGACTGTGAACATGAAAGCATCTGGAAAGCGGCATTGGAACACACGCTGAAAATTACCATATGGCTGTTCGTCATTACTCTGCTCATGAACACACTTATGACTCTGATCGGCACAGATACGCTTCGTGCATTTGTGACATCTCATCCTACCAGTGCCGTTCTATCGAGCACTCTGATCGGTATGATCCCAAGCTGTGCCTCATCCGTGCTTCTTTCAACCCTGTATCTTGAACAGGTTATCTCCTTTCCGGCAGTATGTGCAGGCCTTCTGGCCAATGCCGGTGTCGGCATGATGGTACTGTTCAGAGTCAATCCGAATATGAAGAACAATCTGAAGATTGTCAGTTATACCTGGGCTGCATCATTCCTGGCCGGAATTATTTTGGAATTATTCTTCTAGTTTATTGGATTTCACATATTTTTCTGCATCCGCATCACTATCAACATTTTTGAATGTAAACGGATACAGAATTACAGTAATGTCGGTCATCAGACTTGTGAAACCATCATAAATATCATATTATTACACGGTACGGAGGGAGAAATAACTCATGAAAAAGTACATTGCAGCATTATGTGCAGTTGCAATGCTTGCGGGTTGCAGTTCCAGCACAGCAGCAGCTTCAACCGCAGCAGCAAGCACAGCAGCAGCATCTACAGCAGCAGCTTCAACCGCAGCAGCAGGTTCGACGAAGGTTGGCGTCGGATCGTTCACATCTATCTCAGCAACTGAGGCAGATGGCAGCGATGATGGTTCTATCCAGGTTAACACCACTTATGCCGGTGTCGTCCTCGAAGGCGATGTCATCAAGTATGCTTACTTCGATGTTGCTCAGAACAAGGGAACATTTGATTCCAAGGGCGTCATTACTTCTGATCCTACAGCCGCTACCTATACCAAGATGGAAAAAGGCGACGACTATGGCATGAAGAGCACCTCAGGTATTGGCAAAGAATGGTATGAACAGGCAGAAGCTCTCCAAAAATGGGCAATCGGCAAGACCGTTGCAGATTTCGAAGGCATGCCTACAGTAACAAATGATTCCGGACACGTTGTTTCTGATGATGCAGATCTGAAAACAGGATGCACCATGAGCGTTGACTCATTCGTCTCCGCATTCAAAGCAGCAGTTGAGAATGCAACAGAGGTTGAAGGTGCAGTTAAAGTCGGAACAGCTTCCAAGACATCAATGAACTTCAGCGATGCTGATGGCGAAGACAGTGGTTCTGTACAGTCCAATGTCACTTACGCAATCGTAGCTCTGGATGCTGACGGAAAGATCGTCTTCACACAGGATGACGTTGCTCAGAATTCCGCTAAGTTCACTTCCGCAGGTGCTATTGATGGAGATGCAGCAGCTTCCAAGACCAAGATGCAGCTCAAGGATGATTATGGCATGTCCAAGGTTTCTAAAGTTGGTGAATGGTATCAGCAGAATGAAGGATTCGAAGCATGGACAGTCGGCAAGACTGCTGCTGAGATTTCCGGCATGGTCACAGTTACAAACGATTCCGGTCACGTTGTTTCTGATGATGCAGATCTGAAGACAACAACAACAATCGGCATCACTGATCTCCAGGAAGCAGTTGTTAAGGCAATTGCAAACGCAACTGATCTTAACTAAGCTGAAGATACAGAAATAGAAAGAAAGCCTCTGATCATCTGGATCGGAGGCTTTTTCTTATGCGGGATCTGCAGGGATTCATTGCTCTGCAGCTGCGCCATCATCCGGCAGCTGTCTGATAAAGCGTACCAGGAATGGAACCGTCAGGAGTGCTGAAACTGTTTCCGATACAGCCTGTGCTGCTTCCAGCCCTGATAACCCAAACAGATATGAAAGCATCAGAATCATCGGTATGAGCACCAGACCGCTTCGCAGCGCTGCCAGAAAGGTTGCCATTTTACTGATGCCCATGGATTGAAACAGCATATTTCCATACAGTGTCGTCGGCATCAGTATCAGTGAAAGACACTGCAGCTGCAGTGCCCTGGTGCCAATTGCAATCACTTCCGGATCATTTCGGAAGACAGTCACGAGTGAGGAAGCGTTCAGATATCCAAATACCCCAAGCACAGCCATCAGAACCATACCCAGTTTCATACTAAAAAAGAATGCCTTCTTTACCCTGCTGTACATCCGAGCACCGTAGCTGAACGCACATACCGGCTGCATACCCTGTCCAATTCCAATTGCAATGCAGAATAGAAAATTGGTTATTCTTGAAACAATTGAAATTGCCGCAACTGCCACGTCCCCATAAACCCCAGCGCTCAGATTAAGTACCATCGTAGACACTGATGTCAGTCCCTGCCGCATCAGTGACGGAAAGCCAACCGTAACAATATTCTTCACAACTTCGATTCGACGCGTAAAGTATTTCAGACTTAACTGGCTTTCCGTTCGGCCGCGAAGATATGGAATCATCAGGATAATCATGGATATATACTGCGATATCATTGTAGCCAGACCTGCTCCGGCAATTCCCATGTTCATTCCTTTGATCAGAAGTGCATCTCCGAAGATATTCAGAATTCCGCCGGCAGTCAGGCCAATCATTGCGTAGAAGGCTTTGCCTTCATAACGCAGAATATTGTTCATCACACAGCCTGAAGTCATCGCCGGTCCGGCGATCAGGATATAGAACGCATATACCCGGGCATAGGGAAGAATTGTCTCCGTACTTCCCAGCAAGCGCATCAGCGGATCCATGAAGCAAAGTCCCAGTATCATGATCGCTATCCCGAACAAAATTGAAAGATAGAAAGAAGTAGACGCATATTCTCTGGCTTCTTCTACATTTCTAGCACCCAGACGACGGGAAATATTCGATCCTGCTCCATGCCCGAACATGAAGCCAAATGCCTGAAGAATTGCCATCAGACCAAAGACAATTCCGGTTGCACCGCTTGCTGAGGTTCCGATACTTCCGACAAAATATGTATCCGCCATGTTGTAAATATTAGTTACCAGCATGGATACAACCGTTGGAAGTCCAAGTGACAGGATCAGTCTTTCAACCGGTGTTTGAGACATTTTTTCAAATTGCTGTTCTGAATTAGTTATCTGCATGCGTGCATTGTACTGCATAATATGGAATAAGGAAAAGGACTCTGAGCAGAAAACTGCTCAAAGTCCCTGAAGATTCATCGCTTTATTCAGCAGCCTGGCTTGCCAAGCAGACGGAACATATTCTTTTTATAGACCTCCACACCCGGCTGATTGAATGGATTAATATCCAGCATATAGCATGTCATTGCTGTAGCCAGGAAGAACCAGTAGCAGAGATATCCAAAGGTGTGTTCCTTCATATCCGGAATAGAGATCAGAAGATTCGGAACATTGCCAGATACTTCATGTGCTTCCAAGGTTCCGGCAAATGCCTGCCGGTTAATCCAGTCAAGAGATTTGCCCGTCAGATAGTTCATGCCATCCGCATTGTCCGGATCATTCGGAACTGACTGATCCAGCGTCGGCGTATCAACTGTCATAACAGTTTCATACAGCATTTTGTTTCCCTGCTGAATAAACTGACCAAGACTGTGCAGATCAGTAGAGAATACTGCTGAATCCGGAAGAATCCCTTTGCCATCTTTTCCTTCAGATTCTCCAAGGAGCTGTTTCCACCATTCACTGAGTGATCTGAGCTGCGGCTCATATGTCACAAACATCTCAGCATTGTATCCCTGCTTCTGAAGAATACGTCTGGAAACTGCATAGCGATAAGCATCATTTCCAGAAAGATCATCCGTGTTCAGTTCATGATAAGCATCTGTAAATCCCTGCATGACTGCACTGATATCGATGCCCATCAGTGCCATCGGAAGAAGTCCAACCGGCGTAATAACAGAATAGCGGCCGCCGATATCATTCGGAATTACAAATGTCTGATATCCCTCTTTATCTGAAAGTGCCTTCAGAGTGCCTCTTGACTTATCAGTTGTGGCAATGATGCGCTCTTTGCACTCTTCCTTACCGTACTTCTGTTCCATGAATTCTCTGAGCATACGGAATGCCAGAGCTGTCTCAGTTGTTGTGCCAGACTTGGAAATCACATTCAGGACAACACTCTTGTCCTTGATGTGTTCCAGTACCTGACTCATATATGTGCTTGAGAAAGTATTGCCTACAAATACTACCTCCGTACGAGTATTGGGATAGAGACCCTGTATCATTTCAATTGCAGCTCTGGCTCCAAGATAAGAACCGCCGATGCCGCAGACGACCAGACATTCTGTTTTATCCTTCAGCTTTTCAGCCAAGCTGACCATGCGGGCAAACTCTTCCTTATCATATGTTTCTGCCCAATTCTCCCAGCCGAGAAAGTCATTTCCAGCTCCGGTCTTCTCATGAATCATCTTGTGAACTTTTGTTACTTCGCTCTGATAGGATGCAATATCCTCTTTCAGAAATCCGTGTGACGCATCAAACTTCATCATATTTTCTCTCCTTCTTGGGCTTCGGCAATCCATTTAGGCATGCGTCCGGCAATAGATCCGAAACCGATTCTCATTTCCGGAAGACTTGCCCTGATGCGGCCGCCGCTTCTTCTGTGACTGCGGACACGAGAGTGATTCAGTGCCTTGAGTGACAGCCTCGCCTGCCCGGTACGGGGATCAAAATCAATGATTTTAATTCGTACTGTATCCCCTATCTTCACAAAGCGGCTGATATCTCTGACATAGCCATCACTGATCTCAGAAATATGGATCAGACCGCTGGTATGGCGATCCAGAGATACAAATGCTCCATATGGCTGTATCCCTGTTACTTTGCCTTCAACGATCTGTCCAGTCTGATATGTCATGTCTGCCTTCCTGTCATAAAAAAGTATAGCACAATGCCTCTTTTCCATGATGACTTATTCCTGTTACCTGATATAATCACACTGTTTGACTATTACACAGGAGGAATAATTTATAATGGTAGATCTTTCAAAGCTTACAACCGAGCAGCGCAATCCGGCAACAATGAATCTGGATCAGATGTCTGCAGCAGAGATTGCCACTGCAATGAATTCGGAAGACAGCAATACCGTCAGGGCGATCAGTGAAGTCATACCCGAAATTGCCAGAGCAATCCAGTACAGTGCAGACGCATTGCTGAACGGGGGCCGCATTATTTATATCGGTGCCGGAACCAGCGGACGCATTGGCCTTCTGGATGCTGTAGAATGCCCGCCAACCTTCGGTGTCTCCTATGACACTGTCGTCGGTTTGATTGCCGGCGGTGAAAATGCCTTCATCAAGGCTGTTGAAGGTGCTGAGGATCATCCCGAAGAAGGAAAACAAGACTTGGAAAAGATCAGCTGCAATTCCAAGGACATCGTTATTGGCCTTGCTGCAAGCGGCCGTACACCATATGTAATCGGTGCTCTTGAATATGCCAGAACTCTTGGCTGCAGGACCATTGCAGTTGCCTGCAACAAACATTCCAAGGTCGGTGAAGCAGCAGATCTGGCGATTGAACCGAATAATGGCCCTGAGATCCTGACGGGATCCACCAGATTGAAATCAGGAACCTCCCAGAAGATGATTGTCAATATGATCTCCACCGGCGCGATGATCCTGAATGGCAAGGTGTATCAGAATCTCATGGTGGATGTGAAGCAGTCAAATGAAAAGCTTGTTTCCAGAGCTGAAAACATCATCATGGAAGCGACCGGCTGCACCCGGGAAAGAGCAGAGCAGGCGAGAGTTGCGTCCGGAGGATTGGTTAAAACAGCAATTGTGATGATTCTGCTGAACTGCGATGCAGGTCAGGCAGAGTCCAAACTGAATGAAGCCGGCGGATTTGTTCGCAGAGCTTTGGAACAATAAGAAAATGCAGAGTCCGGTCAATACCGGACTCTTGATCTATTGCAGGCATAATTTCGGTGAGAATTCCGTTCCTGATACAGTGAGCTGACAAGAGAATCCGGCTGCTTGTGCATAGCTTCTTGATGTATTGCATGAGTTTGGCCTTGTTTGAGAGGCAGTTGAAGATGCGAGCATCATCAGTGCAGATCCAGTTATTTTTCACATCAGCTGGAATGGATGGCTGTGAAAGGTCGATTGGTCACAGTCGGAGAATCTCAGATTCCATTGTTTCAAACCCTTTTGCTGCAATCTTGCCCAGAGGCCGTCTGACATTGCAGAGTATCAGACTCCCTGTTCTAATAAATCCGGCTATTTCATCTTTTTGAATAATGAATAAACCGTAATAACAAAACCTGCAAACACGAAAAATTCATAACCGGCAGTTTCAATCATATTCGGTAACAGATTTTCAGGAGACCAAATTGCGTAAAAAGGTTTCCTGAGGCTCCTTCAAGTGAGATAATAGAAACATGGAGAATTGATATTAATGAATGAACTTGTTAATTTAATCAAGATTGCTGATCTTCCAAAAGGAGACACCCCGGAAAAGAAAATCCAGACTAAACCATATACTGCCATTGCTGTTGTACTTGCAGTCGGCATTGGACTGATGTTTTTGAAAGCCATGTGGATTCTTGGCGTACTGCTGATTGCCCTTTCCCTGTTTTCCATGTGGCAGATCAAGGGAAGACTCCAGATGGAGATTTACGGTGGCTATGCTGTATTCTATCCCATCGGACATCCGGATGAATGTCAGATATTCTACTGGGATGACGTCATCCAGTGGTCCATCGATCATCGCCAGGGACAGCCGGATACCATGAAGATTGAATTGAAGGATGACAAGACAATTCTGCAGCCAATCGCCAACAGCAGTCAGGTGCTCAGTGCACTTAATAAAAAGATGCCGGACAAGGAATACAGCCGCAGAACTCTGGCAATGCAGAATGCTAAAGACAAGGCCGATCGTGAAGCAAGAAAAAAAGCAGCTGCTGAACGCCGGAAGAACAAACAGAAATAATCCTCAACAGCGTTTTTGCCTGTGATAGAATTTTAAAGTGAGGTAAGTGCAAATGCGGTATACGATCTATCCAATGATTCGATATATGTATCCATTTTTCTGTGCCATGCTGTCAGCAATCTTGGCACAGGCACTGAAGCCCTTTTGCTATTATCTCAAGAATCATGAATGGCACTGGTCCTATGTTAAGGCCAGCGGCGGCTTTCCAAGTTCTCACAGTGCTCTGGTATCTGCTTTGGCACTGTCTGTCGGTATTCAGGAGCATTTCAGTTCCACAATCTTTGCAGTCACCTGTGCCCTGGCAGTCATCGTGATTTATGATGCCGCCAATGTGAGGTATTATTCTGGACAAAATATCAAGATTACGCAACAATTGATCAAGGACGTGCAGACAAAGTCAGACGTCAAGCTGGAAGATCCAATTTACAAGGTCAAGCTTAAGGATGTACTTGGGCATAAGTGGATCGAATGTTTCGGAGGCATTGCTCTTGGTCTATTCATTGCATTGATCTTCCACTTCGGAATGTAAAAGAAAGAAGGCTTCAATTATATGTCGGAGAATCAGCAGGAAACAAAGGAAAAAACATTACAATCAGTTCCATCAGATCTTCTGGATCGCATTGAGAAAACAATCAATAAAATACGTCCTTATCTTCAGCAGGATGGCGGCGATCTTCAGTTGGCAGATTATAAAGATGGTACAGTAACAGTTAGAATGATCGGCGCCTGTGCCGGATGTGTTATGGCAAGCCAGGATATCTCTGAAGGTGTGGAAGCAATCCTGCTTGATGAAGTTCCAGAAGTAAAGAAAGTTGTTATGGAAGAACAGACAGGATCATCCATTGATGGAAGTCCCTATTCAAATGATGGCGGCTATTCCTACTATTGAGAGAACGAAAGTTCTCTTTTTTTATTTTCATGAATAACAAATCCATGCTCTGCTAAAGATTTATAGTCATTTTTCAACATAAATTTTATGTTTTGACATATTTTTTGATTTATTTTCCTAATTTTATGAATATTTTTTAATTTTTGCTGATTTTTCTGATTTTTTGATTGACTTACATCTGCTATAGGATTTAAATAATGCGTATACAAAAGGGGGATACATATATGGAAGCTCCATTTGAAGATTTCGGTTCCATGACCTTCGGCGAAAAAGAGATGGCTGAACGCCTTCCGCGTCCGGTTTACCTCTCCTGGAAAAAAACAGTTGCCAATGAATTTGCACTTGATCGTACTACTGCTGACGCCATCGCTCATGCAATGAAACGGTGGGCACTTGAAAAAGGTGCTACACACTATACGCATTGGTTTCAGCCGATGACCGGATCCACTGCAGAGAAACACGATTCATTTATCGATCCGGGGGCCGATGGACAGCCAATTACACATTTTTCCGGAAAATCACTGATCAAAGGCGAACCAGATGCGTCTTCCTTTCCAAGCGGCGGTCTGAGAGCTACCTTTGAAGCAAGAGGCTATACTTACTGGGATGTAACCTCACCAGTATTTGTCAGAGAAGGTGTTCTCTGCATTCCTACCATCTTTGTCTCTTACACAGGTGAATCTTTGGATAAAAAGGATCCCCTTCTTCGTTCCATCAAGGCACTCAGCACGGCATCCACAAGAATCGTCAATCTATTTGGTGACAAAGATGTTAAATTCTGCACTCCGGTAATCGGCCTTGAACAGGAATATTTCCTAGTAGACAAAAAGTATTATGAAAAGCGCCGCGATCTGAAACTGACCGGCAGAACTCTGTTTGGTTCATCTGCTCCGAAGGGACAGGAACTCGAGGATCACTACTTTGGCTCCATTCCCCCGCGCGTCGATTCATTCATGACTGAAGCAGATAAAGAACTCTGGAAACTTGGCATATATGCCAAGACTGAGCATAACGAAGTCGCTCCAGGTCAGTTCGAACTCGCTTCTGTCTACACAAATGCCAACGTTGCAGTGGATCAGAATCAGCTGGTCATGGATGTACTTCGAAAAACCGCAGAAAAGCATGACCTTGCCTGCCTGCTTCATGAAAAACCGTTTGCCGGCATTAATGGTTCCGGTAAGCATAATAACTATTCCATTGTCACTGATAATGGGCAGAACCTGTTCACACCTGGAGAAAAGCCAGCTGAAAATGTTCGTTTCCTCGTATTCATCTGTGCATTTATCAAGGCAGTTGACACCTACCCAGAACTCCTTCGCATGGGAGCTGCATGTCCGGGAAATGATTTCCGTCTTGGCGCTTCTGAAGCACCTCCGGCAATCATCTCCATCTATCTTGGCAAATACATTGAGGATATCCTGAGCGAACTCATTTCTGAAAAAATCACTGCCAGCAGCGAGGAGAACCCTAAAGTTGAGTTTGCTCCAATCAGCGGACTTGCCTACCTGCCGCATGACAACACGGATCGCAATCGTACTTCCCCTGTGGCATTCACCGGCAATAAGTTTGAATTCCGTATGCTTGGTTCTTCAATGTCTGCATCTCTGGTCAATGTCATCCTTGATTCCATCATGGCTGATACTCTGAATGAAATTGCCGGTGAACTGGAAGGATTGAAATACCTTCAGGACATTCGCTCCAAGGCTATCGATATCTGCCGTGATATCATCAGAAATCACAAACGCATTCTCTTCTCCGGTGACGGCTATTCTGAAGACTGGCTGAAAGAAGCTGAGAAGAGAGGGCTTCCCAACATTCGTTCCTCTGTTGCAAGCTATGCTGCATTTGATGATCCTAAAGTCATCAAGATGTTCACTGAGCTTGGGGTATATAACAAAGTTGAACTGGCTGCCCGTAAAACAATTTATATCGAGCAGTATATCAAGACTGTCGGCATAGAAGTAAAGGTTCTTCTGAAATGCGTCCGTGAGGACAACCTGCCGGCAATGAGTGCAGAACTGAAATTCTACTCTGAAACAGCGGTCGCAGCTGGTGATAAAACACCAAAGTTTATCGTAGCCCGTATCAATCAGCTCTCAGAGATGATAGATGCCCTCTACGGAGC